>CAZZVG010000099.1:0-10347 GCA_964657295.1 Iningainema sp.
GGAGGAAACTGCTTGCTCTTGCTGTGGTTTTGGTAATTGTACCGTCCAATTATTGGGAGTCGTCCCGACAAATTTCACCTGCTTTGGGTCTAGAGTATAACCTGGATTGAGTTCCACGACTATACGAGCCGTTTGTTCGTCAAACTGCCCAACGCGGATAGCCCGAATTGCACCACCCACCGACTGATTTATATGTGGACGCCCAAATGAAGTTCCCGGTAGATCTATGACTAGACGAGTCGGGTTGAAGATAAGTTGTGCTTGAGGTTGAACCGCACCTTCAGTGTTAAATTGCAGTCTGTTTTGATTACTATCAAAATGCCAAGACTGTAGTCTCGCTGCGTGGGCAGGCGACGATAGCATGGAGACGGTTAAAAAAGTACCCGGTAGCAACCAGTGTAATTTCACAGAGTATTCTCCTGATTCGCATTCATATAAGCTGTCAATCTCTTAAAGTTTTGGCAAATCTTCACACTGTCACAGCCCTTACCTCAGCAATTCATATCAAGATACACAGAAGCAATAAATTTGTAAGTCATCATCACCTCAGTAATCGGCACTTAGCTATGAAAGGAATTTCGTAGTAGGTGACACGACTCGAGTGCTGGCGAGTCATGCTGGCTGATTGCTGATGGGGTGCATCCTTACTCAACTTCTAGTAAGCCCCTCCCGATTTTCTATATCGTTATGGGATTTTAGATTTTGGATGATTGCTGAGTTACAAGTATTACCCAGTCTAAAATCTAAAATCATTCTTTTAACATCAGTGAACAACAATTGATTGAGCTAGAGATTTGTGGAAGTGTGTGATTTTTGAGTGTCGATGGTCTAACTAGAAATTTTCTGCTACTGTTAGTTGAAGTAACAGGACTTGAGATATTTTAAATATATTTACATAGTTCATCTTAAATTTAAGTACTGAAGGACACCGCGAGCGATCGCTTCGGCCATTTGATTTTGGTACTCTGGAGTCTGCAGTTTAGCTGCATCCTCACGACCTGTCATATAACCTGTTTCTACCAGAATTGAGGGCATAGAACTTTTCCTGAGAACAAAAAATCTTGCCTGTCTGATTCCTCTGTCTCTCACATTAACATTTTGAAGAATGGTATCGTGGACAACACGGGCCAAACCAAGGCCACTGTCGAAATAATACACTTCTAAACCGCTAACATCAGGACGACCTGCCCCGGCTGAATTGGCATGAACACTGACAAAGACATCAGCATGGACTCGCTGAGCCATTTCTACTCTCGGGGCAAGCTCTACAAAATAGTCGGCATTTCTTGTGAGTTGTACTTCTACGCCATTTTGCTGCAAAATTTGTGCTACCCTAATGCCAATAGGCAAAACAATATTCTTTTCTTGTATTGCACCAATACCAACGGCTCCAGAGTCTTTGCCACCGTGTCCAGGATCGATAATTGCCACCGCCCGTCCATGATAAATATGAGGAGTCGATGGTTGGGGGTAGTCAGTCATTCTTCCTGGTAGCGTCGGTAAACCCACAGGGGCTGTTAACATTGCCGTGCGTCGTAATTCTAAAGCCACACTGGAGCGCTCACGCTGGTTGAATGACCTAATTTGTACTCCTGCCGCAGGTTGAACAAAAATCACAACTGTCTGAGGATCTTGCTGTTGTAGACGTATCCGCAAGACGGGACTGTCGGAGTGAAATAATGGTCCAATTGGTCTTTCGGCTAATTGAGCATTCGGGATAGTGATCCGGAATAAACCAGATGAGCGATCCCAATCTCCACTGGCTGATATATTGCCATCGCCTCTAATCACAAGTTGTGAGTCCCGATGTGCCAGTTCCACAGACTGAATTGTGGATAATTCGCTCTTGGATGAATTAGGCGGAGTTGGGAATCTTGAGTCAGTGTTATCTGTAGGCAATTTGCCACTAGATCGATGTGGTTGAATCACCAAACCACCCTGACTACTCATACTCGCTTCCCAGTCAGGACTATCTTTATCTAAGAACAACACCATGCGAACGACAGGTTGCTGTGTTTCCAGTTGAGTAAATTGGATGTGGTTGACTCCGTACTGGTTAATCGGTAGATCTCGCGCTTGCAGATCTGATGATAATAAGGCGTTAGAAATGTCCATGTAAATGGTGCGATCGCCTCGACGATCAACCTTTACTTGAGGATAACCACCACTAGTTGTGATGAAAAAACCATCCTTTATGAGTCGGAGGTTTTCTATTTGAGTCACCCCAACGTTTGTATTCCTAGCCGTATAATCGCCATAACTCCTCCTGTCTTCAATCGTTTTCAGAGGCAACGATGTCACTTCCTCTTGGTGTGGCGTTGGTAATTTGATCCTCCAGCTATTAGCTGTTGTCTCCTCAAACTTCACCTGTTCGGGGTCTAGGGTATAACCTGGTTTGATATCCACAATTATACGAGTTGTTTGTTCGTCAAGTTGCCCAACACGGAGCGAGCGAAACATGCTGCTGGCTGAAGGCGAAATCTGTGGACGCTCAGATGATGTTCCCGGCAAATCAATCGCGAGACGAGTCGGGTTAGAGATAAGTTGTGCCTTAGGTTGAACAGCCCCTTCGGTGTAAATTTCTAGTTGGTTTTGAAGAGCATCAAAACGCCAAAACTTTAGTTTTGCTGCATGAGCGGGCAACGATAGCATGAAGATAGTTAAAACAGTACCAGGCAGTAACCAGTGTAATTTCACAATGTTTTCTCCTGATTTGTATTCTCGTAATTATCCATTTGTTAGAGCATAGAAAAATCTTCACACTACCGCCGCTCAAACCACCGCGTTCATAAGAAAATCTAATATTAGGTAATTGAAAATGGCACTTGCTGCTCGTACACCAAACACCTTTGGCGTCAAATTCTAGCATACCCTTGTCAGTTTTCTTTGCCTTTGTGGCATTAATACTTTCTGATGCTAATGGCTAACTCAGTATTTAGAGAAAAGTTATAAAAATTGACTATCAATGAAGACGTTCAATTAGGCAGAGAAGTTTCCGCCCTATAGACAAGGCAATTAAAGTGTTTCCTGCTGCTCTGGATTTTGAGCCTCTTTTGATGTGGATGCGATCGCATCTATCAATGGTTGTGTTGTTGAGGACGCTATTGTCGCCGAATTTTCCACATTTAGCATCAAAGTGTCTCCTGTTGCCTCAATTTGTGGTTTTGTTAAGACGAACTGTAATAAGGAAGGAGCAAAAAAAGTCGTCACGACAACCATCATGATAATTGCCGCCTCTAGTGGTTTTGACAGAATGCCAATGGAAGAACCAATACCAAGAAAGACCAATCCCACTTCGCCGCGAGGAATCATTCCGACACCAATTGCCAAACGGTTGAGCTTAGTTTTGCCAAATACACTTAAGCCCGTAACGATTTTACCCAGAATGGCAACGACAATGAGAAAAATTGCCATAGCGAATCCTTCCCGATTGCTGGGAATGAGTGGGTTTAAAACTCCTAAATCTGTTTTTGCCCCGACAGTGACAAAGAAAATTGGTACTAGCATGTCAGCGATCGGCACGACTTGCTTTTGCAATTCTTTGCGTGTATCTGTTTCCTCTAAGACTAAGCCGGCGGCAAAAGCCCCAAGAATTGCTTCTAACTGGATCGTAGCAGCAAAGTAAGCCATAACAAAAGCGAAGATGAATGCTGGGATCACCAATTCCCCACGAGTTTTAAGTCGATCAACGATCGCCACAAAAGACTTGTTGAATAAATTACCCAGGGCGATGGCACCCACAAGGAAACTACTGGCACTGACAATCAGATAAATCACTTTGCCAACATCCACAACTCCATCTTTAGCAAGGCTTGCCACCACAGCTAAAACGATAATTCCCAGTACGTCATCAATGACGGCAGCACCTAAAATAATCTGTCCTTCTTGAGTATTAAGACACCCAAGTTCTGACAGAACTTTAGAAGTAATACCAATACTTGTTGCTGTTAACGCTGCCCCGGCAAAAATTGCAGGTACAGCTGGAACCCCAAACAATAACATCAATCCTGCCGTGCCAGCAGTAAAAGGCACTATCACCCCGACGACTGCCACAACAGTTGCTTGGAAACCAACCGCCATCAAATCTTTTAAGTTTGACTCCAAACCGATTTCAAACAGCAGGATGATAACACCCAATTCTGCCAAAACAGAAATGACATTCGACTGCGCTTGAAAAACAGCATCTGTAGCGTTGGGACTCAAGCCAGCAGTTTTGTTGAGGAAAATCATTATTAAAGAGTTAGAACTATCTGCCACGCCTTCTGGAAATACCAAAAGATGTAGAACAGATACGCCCACGACGACACCACCGACGAGTTCCCCCAACACAGGCGGAAAACCCAATCGGTTTGAGAACTCTCCACCAATTTTGCTTGACAAGTAAATGACGACTAAGCTGAGTAGCACTGCTGCTACCACCAATGAACTATCTGCTTTTTCTGTTGCCGTTGCTAAGAGCGGTAATGAGTTGCTGATGAAATCTAAGTGCATGAGTTCTGAGATAATCCTTCTCTTTAATTTACCAAGCTGTTGAACCCAAACTTGTAGCTAAAGAGTGCTTTCTACTCAAAAGGAATTGGAAATCGCTTTTTAGCAACTCCCAATTCCCCACTTACCCATCAATTTTATTAGCCGAAATTATCGGGATTGCTATCCATCTCATAGTCTGTATCTCTCTTAGAACCCAGTAACTCTAGTTGATCCACTAAGATCACGGGTGAAGAACGGTTGATGCCAGTCGTGCGATCGCTCCAAGTGTCAAACTTCAAAGAGCCTTTGACGGCAATCTGTTTGCCCTTTTTTACATAGTCACTTGCTATTTGCGCTGTTTTTCCCCAGATTTCGAGATTGAACCAATCCGTCTGCTCGTTATCTCTACTGCGTCGGTTGACAGCCAATGTCAACCGACACTTAACGCTACCAGACTCAAAGTACTTCATATCAGGGTCGTTACCTACACGACCGATTAAGGTCACAACGTTAATACTCATGCATTTCCTCTCAGTACAGACGTACTTATCCATTCTGACTTTGAGAGAAGCCAATTGCAAAGAGATCAGTAAGTTGGCGTTAATCAACACAACTTTAAATTGTTCAGGGTAGTTTGTGATTGTGTCAACATTTCTTTACATACTGAGTTTTTTTCCGGAGAATCTTTAATTAGTTAATGTTATACATATAACAATCAAATCATCATCATTAGTTATGGCACTTTACAAGCAGCGATCAAGTCAATTATTTCAACCTTTAAACAAAGCTGCTCAAACCCAAAAATTAATGTACGCTGATTATTGATGGCTAATTAGTGATTACTTACATAAAAATTATTTTCCCTTACTCACCAAAAGATACTGATGTGTCTATGCGGAGAGAGAATAAAAGTAAGTAGCAGCTAAAAAGCAAGGTAAAGATTCCCAAAATATCTGTGAAAACATCAGCTGCTTTACTAGACTCTGGTCAAAAAACATAATAAAATCCACCACAATTGCAACTTACTATAGTTGTCAAAAGTATTAAAAATAGGGGGCGTAGAAAGGAGTGGGTCTTTTCAGTAGGTTTTCCTTGTCGCGGGATATGGGTATCGACCTCGGTACTGCCAACACCCTTGTATATGTATCAGGTAAAGGCATTGTTCTCCAAGAACCTTCAGTGGTTGCGATCGACCAAATCGAAAAAGTGGCAATAGCAGTTGGAGAAGAAGCCAAAAAAATGCTCGGTCGGACACCTGGAAATGTGATTGCTGTACGTCCCTTGCGGGATGGTGTAATTGCTGACTTTGATACAGCCGAGCTGATGCTGAAAAGCTTTATTCAGCGAGTCAACGAAGGCAAGTCTCTGGTATTACCCCGGATTGTGATTGGCATTCCTAGTGGAGTCACAGGGGTAGAAAGACGGGCTGTGATGGATGCGGCTACTCAAGCAGGAGCAAGAGAAGTTTACTTAATTGATGAGCCTGTAGCAGCAGCAATAGGAGCCGGACTCCCTGTTGCCGAACCTACTGGCAACATGATCATCGATATTGGTGGCGGTACCACAGAAGTGGCAGTGTTAAGCCTTCAAGGTACAGTATTGAGCGAATCAGTCCGCATTGCCGGGGATGAACTCACAGAAGCCATCATGCAGTATATGAGAAAAGTTCATAATTTAGTGATCGGAGAACGGACTGCCGAAGACATCAAAATTCGGATTGGTTCTGCCTATCCTACAGCTGATAATGATGATGCCATGATGGAAGTCCGAGGCTTACACCTTCTATCTAGCCTGCCGCGAACTGTGACAATTAAAGGGCCAGAAGTACGAGAGAGTATGTCGGAACCACTCTCTGTGATTGTAGAAGCAGTAAAGCGGACACTGGAGCGTACACCTCCAGAACTAGCAGCAGATATTATCGACCGAGGCATTATGCTAGCCGGTGGCGGTGCTCTCCTAAAAGGGATAGATACCCTCATCAGTCATGAAACAGGGATTGTGACACATATTGCAGCTGACCCTTTAAGCTGTGTTGTGTTGGGAACAGGTCGTGTATTAGAAAACTTCAAGCAGCTTGAAAGAGTTTTCAGCGGACGTTCTCGGAATCTGTAGCGCAGTTGAGACAATTTTAAGATATTGGATTTGGTCTAAAATTCAATATCTTAAACAAAACTATTATATATAAAAAAAGGTTTATTATGTTTATAACACGTCGTAAGTGGGAACGAAAAGGGTTACAAATTGGTTTGCTGGGTCTAATCTTCGGTAGTGCGTGGCTACTTCGACAAACTCAAGGTGCTTACATACTCGAGTTATATCAGGGAATCACTCGTCCACTACAAATGTTTCAGCCATTACCACCAGAAGAACATCTCAAAGATGCCCGAGTATTGGAACTGCAAACTCAGATAGTAGATTTAGAAAATCAAAATAAAAAGCTCAAACAACTATTAAACTACGTTGAGAAAGAGCCAGTCGCATCGCGCCCTATTCCAGCTCGGGTTGTGGGCCGTAGTGCTGATAACTGGTGGCAACAAGTTACTTTAAATCGTGGCAGCCTTGCGGGAATTAAAGAAGGTTATATAGTGAGAGCAGAAGGCGGACTAGTAGGTTTGGTGGCAAGTGTAACGCCTAATACCAGCCGCATCTTATTAATCAGTGATTTTAAGAGTAAAGTCGGTGTCACAATTAGTCGCACTGGAGCTAAAGGAGTTTTGCGAGGAGATTCTTCAGCTGAGGCAGTTCTGGAATTTTATGAAAAAGTCCCAAATGTAAAACCTGGAGATGTCGTCTCTACATCCAATTACAGTCAAAAGTTTCCATCAGGTTTGGCAATAGGACGAGTAAAGTCTCTGGATTTAAAGAAACTTCCCACATCAGTTGCGAAAATTGAATTATTTCCACCAATCCACTCTCTGGATTGGGTAACAGTATATCCAAAGCCGGAAAACCCACAATCAGAGAACCCTCCAGAAAGCCAACAATCAACAACCAAAAAGTAATAATTAGATTTAAAAACAGCAAATGAGGATTCCTAAATTTTGGGGTAGAACTCAAAAAAGACCAAAATCGCGTTCGCCAAAATCCGACAATCAAATCAACCCTCTGACTAAGTGGCATCCCAGACTCCGACAAGTAGTGGACGGAATAGTCACAGTCGGGTCGGTGATGTTATGTTTACTCATACTGCCAACCCGTTTTCCAGGGATGGAATTATTAGGTATTGAACCTAACTGGTTATTAATTTGGGTGGTGGTTTGGAGTGTGAAGCGTACAGCCAGTCAAGGTGCGCTAGCAGGTATAATTATCGGTTTACTTCAAGATGCTATGACATCTGCCGATTATAGCGATCCTACTCATGCCCTAAGTTTGGGGTTGGTAGGATTGACCACAGGTTATATTCAAAAGCAGCGTTTTATCCAAGAAGACTTTATTTATATAGCCTTAATTGTCTTTGCAATGGCAGTTTTGGCAGATACAATCTTTGCATCGCAATTAGTTTTTATGAGAGATTCCAGCGCCGCAGGAGATATCTGGATTTACTTTCAGAAGGTTGCCTTGGCTTCTGCTATTCTTAGTAGCCTCTGGGCACCTGTCATTTATTATCCCCTGAATCGTTGGTGGCATCAGTTAAGATTAGCAGAGCAATCTTCGTGATTGACATCTCAAGAGCGTTAAAACGACTCTTAAGTGTTTTTACAAATGTATCTATCTGTAATCGTAACTGGTCGAGGAAAAAACCTGGGACCCCGAGCAACCCTTTGTGCGCCCTAAAATTACTTGTGGCGCATTTTTTGGCGTTGCTGAATCGGAGCATGAATTGACATTTTTTGAGATGATTAAACAACGACTTTTTGCAACGGCAGTCGCCTTTGCGTGAGCCTCATTCATAGCCTAAAATTATGGATAATTCCTATGTGGTCGATCAAGCAGATAACTCAGATATCGCTAATACTCACAAAAATTCACTCACATCTCCTGAGAATTCACTACCCTTGGAAACGGTAGGAACAGATTTTGACCGAAAGATGATGCAGCGGTGTTTGGAACTTGCCCGCCAAGCCACCGGGCGTACCTCTCCAAATCCTTTGGTAGGAGCCGTGATTGTGAAAGATGGGGAGATTGTGGGGGAAGGGTTTCATCCGCGTGCGGGGGAGCCTCATGCAGAAGTTTTTGCCTTGAAGGCAGCGCAGGATCGCGCTTGCGGAGCAACTATATACGTCAGCCTCGAACCTTGTAATCACTACGGACGGACTCCTCCTTGTACATCCGCATTGATTGCAGCTGGAGTGGCAAAGGTGGTGGTGGGTATGGTAGATCCCAATCCCTTGGTAGCTGGCGGTGGTATTGCCCGGTTACGTGAAGCTGGGATAGAAGTCTTGGTGGGAGTGGAAGAAGAAGCTTGTCAGAAGCTGAATGAAGGCTTTGCCCATCGCATTCTGTATCATCGACCTTTAGGCATTCTCAAATATGCCATGACTTTGGATGGGAAAATTGCTACCATTACTGGTCATAGTACCTGGGTGACAAATCAAGTTGCCCGCAGTGAAGTCTATCAACTGCGGGCTGCCAGTGATGCGATCATTGTTGGCGGAAATACAGTGCGACAAGACAATCCTCATTTAACCAGCCATCAGGAGGGAGCGCATAATCCTTTACGGGTTGTGATGAGCCGCCATCTCAACTTACCAGAGGTGGCTCATTTGTGGCAGACTGCGGAGGCACCTACTTTGGTGTTGACTGAAATTGGAGCTAACCCTGATTTTCAAGAACTGTTGCGAAAACAATCTGTGGAAGTGGTGGAGTTGACATCACTCACACCAGAGCGGGCAATGGCTCACTTGTATGATCGGGGTTTTTGCAACGTCTTGTGGGAGTGTGGGGGAATCTTAGCTGCTAGTGCCATCGCTCAGGGGGCAGTGCAAAAAGTCCTCGCCTTTATCGCTCCTAAAATCATTGGTGGCAATAGTGCTCCGACACCTGTGGGTGATTTAGGTTTTACTACTATGACAGAGGCTCTGTCTCTAGAACGTGTTGAAGTGCGTATGGTGGGTTCTGACTGTTTGATAGAAGGTTATTTGCCGCAGAAAAGTCAATAGTTGGTAAGTATTTAGCCTTTAGCCATCAGCTATCGTGTCTCAAAATTCAATTCAATTGCTGAGGACATGATAGCTGATAGCTGACTAAAAATGACGTTCATAAACAATGTCACGGATCAGGGTTAGCCGAGACTGAATGTATTCACTGAGAAAGTCGGTTTCGCGGCAATCTAGCAACACTTGCTTCTTGGTTTGTTTTACCAACCACTGCACCAAGCTAGCATCATCTAACTGCAACAGTGTCTTGGCTTGTGCAGTTTCAACTACAGACCAAACCTGACGCATAATCGTAGCAGTCATTCGACCTCCATTTAATCATTAGCTTAGTTACTCTCAGGATACACAATCCTGTAGAACCTTCCCGCATGAATGTAGAGGCTGACACAAGTGTTATTAAAAACTTAATAAATTGAGTTATAACTTGATGTTGATTAAGAATCGTCAAAGAAATATGGGATGAGAAAAGTTAATTCCTAATACTGTGAAAGAAAACGCGAAGCTGGCCAGATAGAAGATTCTATCTGACCAACAAGCGCGACTACGACTCTCGTTCTAGAATGAACGGCACGGATATTTATTTTTATGGAGCTTCCTAAGAGCGTCTACGCTCCTTGGCTAAAGCAAACTTTCAACAAGCTTAAGTTTTTGCCCGTAGCAACAAGGGCGAATTTGTCAAGATAAAATAAGAATTAAATCCTCAAGAGCTTTATTCTTTATTAAGAATTGAAGCTCCGTGACCAACCCTTTGAGTATGGACACGGATCCTAAGAGATCTTAG
>CAZZVG010000100.1:0-10324 GCA_964657295.1 Iningainema sp.
ACTTGCAGAAAAAATAACCAAGTTTGCTAGCTACTTCAACCTAAATACTATGTCCTGTCGCAGCATCCAAACCACAATTACAAACCTTAGTAAATATCACATTGTCTAAATAAAAATAACCACAATAGTTAACACATGTCTGTCCTAAAAACAAATTAGGACAGATTTTTATTATGAATGGTTTCAATCCAAGTCTGTTAGAAAAACTTGAATGGGAAAACAAAAATGCAGGCAAAAACAACATACGCACAACACCAATTAGCCAAGGCGAAAAACTTGGCAGTGAGTTTCACCTCATCATGCAGCAGATTGGATTGGGACTAGCTGTAGAACCATTCTTAAAAGCATACCCTCAAATAGGCAAGTGGGTAGTAGCAGTCAAACCATTTCTTAATATTCCCGGAAGCAAACAATGGAATGCCGAGGCACAATACCTCTATAAATCACAGTTAATACACGCTAATTATGACCTAATTATCTATCAAGATATGCATGTAATTGGACTGGACTGGACTATTCAAAAACCATCAAACTTTCAGTCGCTAGAAAATTCATTTCACACTCAACTCAGGTTATTCCTGCTGCATGAAAAAACCAAATTTTCAACAGAACAAATTAGTTTGGTATATCTGTTTGTCACCACGGGTGATGTTTACCAATTTAGCTATTCTGAAGAAAAACACCTAGCTTTCAATGAAAGATTAGAAGCAACGCTTCTACCATTCACATCCGAAGCCAATAATTTTTCAAAAGAAACATCTTCATCCTATAGTTTAACTCCTCAAGAAGCACATGATAAATGGCTAGCAAAAGAAATATCAACTGAAGAATATTTAGCAGCAATTCCTGAAGTCGAATTATGAACTCCTCCGAAATTAAAGTCAAAAAAGTTGAACTCACATCTGATGGTTGGACGCTCAATATTTTATCCCCACGAGTCGCCACCATCACCAGCCCTACGGGAGTGAGGAAAACTACCTACTTTGGGTTTGACTCCAAGGAAAAAGCCGAAACCTTTCAAAATTGGATAACTCGCAAGGAGAAATGTTCCAAAGCTGTAGTTCGCTTGGGCGAACGACTCCCTACTTTATGGGAAGTCAAAAGCTGGAGTACTGAAGAATCTCTCATCGTTGAATGTGCGCTCAAGGATTTAAAAGAAAATGCAGCTATCGCTCTTTAAAGTAATCCCACAATACACAACCCCCAGCGACATCTACACCTTCAATCTCAACACTCCCAACCCTAAGCAAGCTGCAAAACTGCAAGAACTTGCTGCTTCAATGCAACAATCAATTAACAATAAGCTCAATCCCGCCATCAACAAACAGCGGGCAACTAAACGCCGCAAAACAATCGCCCAAGGAATTATTGCCGAAGGGATGGAACTACAGACGATCCAGTCTTGGTTGCTTGCAATAGCCGAAATGTGGTTTGTGGGAAATATCCCCGAAGTGCTGCGCGGCATCTCTCAAAAGTCACAAGTAGAAGCCCTGTACAAAATCTCTCAAAGAGCAAAGACTCTCGAAGAGGTAAAGGAAATTGTTGAGAGTGAATATTATCTGGATGGGATAAAGTCTCTCAACCGTGCAAGTATCTACACCGCAAGCGAAATTATGTCTGCGATCGCCGAAATTCAGAAAGTTGTTAAACCTGAAGAGGTAGATAACACCCAACAAGAGTTAAACAGACTTGAGTTGGAAATCATCGGGATGAAGTCAGGAGACTTCTTCCCCACCCCATCTCCTGTTTGCGATCGCCTAATTCAACTAGCAGAAATTAATGAAACCTCTCGCATACTTGATCCCAGCACTGGTTCTGGCTGCATTGCCGAATCCATACTCAAAAAACATCCTCAAATTGATTTAGAAGTAGTAGAGATTAACCCGACTCTACGCAGAATAATCGAACTAAAAGGGTTCAATTTAGTAGGTAAAAACTTTCTAAATTACACAACTGTAAATTTCTACTCGCACATCATTATGAATCCTCCCTTTTCTCAATTAGTTGAACATATCTACCATGCATGGAAGTTAATTCAGTCAGGAGGAATACTAATAGCAATAGTTCCAGAATCAGTATTCTTCAATCGCAAGTATCGAGAATTTAAAGAATGGTTGGAAAGTTGGAATGCATATGATGAGCCTCTACCCAAAGATGCATTTCTTCAATCAAATAACCCCACAGGTATTGCCACCCGCATCGTCAAAATATACAAACCTTAATGTATTACAAACGCATGGCATACTGCCAGGTTGATGAAAATAGGTATGTTACATACCTATTTCCTATATGGGGAAAGCACATTAGGTACAAAATACTTGACCAACAAGAGTTAGAAGATGCTTTAACCAAATGCAAACTAGCTGGTTGGAAAGTAAGTAATGCCACAAATTTAGCTAACAAAATGTTGGAAAGAAAACCAAAATATTTAAGAAGGTAAAATGACAATTCAGACAATCACATCCTACCGATTTATTCCGGGAAAAGAAAGTAGCATCACAATCTACGGTAGTCCAGATGAACAAACAGTCGCAATACATAATTCAACTGGCGCAACAGTAAGTCTAACCTTCACTACTGAAACCACTTTAGTTCTTCAAGAATTAATCAGTAATTTAGGAAAAACATACCACAATCTCATTAACACCAGAAAGGAGTATATAGAAGAGGAATCTTTATACTTAGAATATCTTGCTTAAAAATTAGCGTTTTTAAGTTAAACCCTAAAGTCGCTTGTCTACAACAGGTGACTTTAGTTTTTTACCACGACATATGCAAATGCACAGGTGATTTGAACTAGTTAAATAAGGATAATTATGGCTAGAACCCCAGTTAAACTGAATACAGAAGCCGAACAAAAAGAACAACTACAAGCTGCAATTCCAGATAATCTCGAACAGAGAAAGTCGCAAGTCTCAAAATTTGCTAGCCCTGAATACAACGCTCCCATTAGTAATATTTGCATCTGCCAGATAATCAATCACATGGAAGCAGAAAAAGTTGGCTTGTTCATCAAGGACAAATACTTAGGAGGTATTGATTGGCAAGGAGGCGAACCCACCCACAAGCACACCTTCTCCAGCGGTAATCCAGAAATGGGAATTCTCCAGCAATCACCCCGTATGCACATCCTTGATGTATCACCCCGGTATATCGAACAAAGGAAGGGTGGTGAAATTATCGGTGTCTACGAACACGACGACGGGTATGAGATGTACCAAGCCTTGGGGAAAGATAAAGTAGTGCTGCGACGGTTCTACCTAATAAATTTAGTAGATGAAAATAATAAAAACCTGCACAACAAACCAATCGCCTTATCAATCAAGGGGGTAGCCTCTTCTAGATTTGGTGAGGCTTATAAACAATTCCAACGCGAACTGGAGGTAGCATTCGCCAAGTTTGAAGGCATACCTGTGGCTGAAAAATCCCAAGAATTTCACCGCCTTGGCATCTTTCAACCCACCTTTATACCATCACGCGAACCCAAGGAAGCAACCAGCCAATCCGATCAAGCCTGGGTAGCAGTAGTTGACTCCTACAAATCTCCCAACCCTGATGGTAGCAATTTCCTCGAATTCTTCTGCGAAGACAAAGAAGTTGAATTCCAAACAATCATGCAGGCTAATCCTGAATTTAGCCACCGCATTGGTAAAACCTCCGCCGTCGTAGCCGCACATCACCAACTAGCAGGTGTAAATACCACCAATATACCTGCATTACCTCTCTCAACAATCGAAGACCTACCATACTAACCTCTTCTAATTCGCAAGGGTGCTAGTTGACACGCTAGCACCTTTACAAGTCAAGCCAAGCCCTGGCAAAATACACCATGAAACTAACAACGACTCAATCTGTACTGGCAGAACTTTTAGAAACAGCCAAAAACGGCATAGCTACAAGACCAGTAGACCCCATACTCGGAAGTCTGCTAATTGAAGCTTCGGATGAAGGCAGACTTACCGTCATTGGTACTGACCTAAATGTCAGTATCAAAACTACAGCAGTAACTAATATCAAACAGGCAGGTGTAGTCGCCTTAAACGCCAAACTACTAGCCGATACAGTTAACAATCTAGGAAGCGGCGAACTGGATATCGAGGTAAGCGATCGCGCCTGTGTTATCAGCCACAGTACAGGAAAATGTCGCATTGTAGGAGGAAATCCAGAAGATTTTCCAAGTATCCCGGAAACAGAAAATCCCACCGAAATCAGCATTCCTAGCAAGAAGCTACAAGCTGCCTTAGAAGCTTGTCTGTATTGCAGCAGCGCAGACGAAACCAAACTCATCCTCACAGGCGTACATTTCCAATTGCGAGGTGAAAATTGGACTTGCGTCAGCACCGACGGACACCGCCTCGCGTTTGTATCTTCCAAGCTGGAGGGGAACTACGAACCACTCTCATTCACAGTCCCTAGAAGAAGCCTCACTGAGTTGGGAAAAATCCTCTCGTCAACAGCCGAAAATAGCAGTTGTACCCTCAAGGTCGGAAACAACGCTATCCAGTTTATCTTGCCAAATGCCGAACTTACATCCAGGTTGTTAGAAGGAGAATTTCCCCGTAGTAACAACCTTATACCTAGAAGCTTTGCTAACGAGATAATTGTAGAACGTAAGGGAATGGAAATTATTCTCAAAAGAATCAGCCATTTTGCCGAGAAAAAACACAAGATTGTCAAAATCCTATGGGAGGTAAATGGCCAGCAGGCAACATTAATGACGGGTAATACTGATATTGGGGACGCTGTAGATTCTTTGCTTATCAAGACCCAAACCAGTATAGGGGAAAACATCGGTATTGGGCTAAACAGTAGCTATCTGCAAGAAGCACTCAAGCACATTTCAACCGATGAAATCATATTCAGATTTAACAAACCCCTCCAGCCAGTAATCATTTCTCCTATAGGTGGATTGCTTGACCAACTAACACTAATTATGCCCGTAGACGTGCAAGATTTCGATAAACCTGAAAGTCTTACCAACACTTCAAAGCCAGAAAATGAACCAGTAGCAGAAAATACTGCTGAAGTGGCTCAACTTACGGAAGCAAAAGAAGTATCCAATGAAACAACTAATGCAACAGACACGCCATCATCTGATACACCTACCAACAATCAATCAAAATCCCGCAAGCGCAAGCAAGAATCAAAACCAGAACCAGAACCAGAATTAGAAACGACAGCCGTATAGACCAAAAAGTATAGTCAGTTTTATGACTGACTATACACAAATTCATCTATAAAACTTGACACTCTCAAATATGTACACACCACTGCATCTCAAATATCGCCCCCAGCAACTTTCACAAATAATCGGACAACAACATATTGTACGCACTCTGGATAATGCAATCGCACTCAGCAAGATTGCCCCAGCCTATCTATTTACCGGTCCCAAGGGTACAGGTAAAACCAGTACAGCCCGCATTCTCGCCAAATCTCTCAACTGTCAATCAACAGAGGAACCAACAACCAAACCCTGCGGCGAATGCAATTCTTGTCAGACTATTTCTCACTCCTCATCCCTCGATGTAACCGAACTTGATGCCGCCAGCCACTCTGGAGTAGATAACATCCGCGAGATAGTATCCAACCTGCAACTCAAACCAATCGAGAGTAGGCGCAAAGTCCTAATAATAGATGAGTGTCATGCCCTTTCCCAGCAATCGTGGCAAGCGTTACTCAAAACAGTCGAACAACCACCAGCCCATGTTGTGTTCATCTTCTGTACCACCGAGATACACAAAGTTCCAGAAACTATCACCTCTCGTTGCCAAAAGTTTGACTTTAGAAGAGTTCCCATCTCACTAGTTGTAGATCACCTGGAAAAAGTTGCCCACCAGGAAAGTATAAATATCATTCCTACAGCATTAACCGCCATCGCTAAAGCTTGCCAAGGACACCTACGCGACTCACTCAAACTTTTGGACCAACTAACCTTGCCGGGGTTCGGGGAAATCACTCCCAACTGGGTATGGGAACTATCGGGTACTATCCCTGAATACAATTTAGTCACTTTCTGTGAAAATATCACCAAAGGGGAAATTACAGGCAATTTAGGCATTCTCCAAGATTGGATTAAATATGGCTTGCACCCAATCAGCATCCACACAAGTCTTGTCAGCTTTCTAAAAGACCTACTTATCTGCAAAACCAACCCCAATAGCAGAAATCTTACCCAACTAGAGGAGAACACCTGGAAGGAACTTACAACAATATCCAAATCGTGGAGTATTAACCACATTCACAATGCGATCGCACTCCTAATGGCACGCCAAAATCTCATGCGGGATGAAGGCGCACACTTATGGTTGGAAGCTACCCTGATCGAGATAGTTCCAACCACAAGCAGTCCCCAAACTCAACCTTGGAAGGATTGGAAAACTGCCCAAGATGCTATCAATTGGGCGAAGGAACAATTACCCCATTTAACACAAGCGCAATTGCAAGAAGACTGGCAAAAGCTGACACCCATCAACGGAAAGAAAGCCGCAGCATGGGTAGAAGCTATTCAAAAGCTGCAACAAACGCAACTACAACAAGCTTAGAACAGTAACTCTCTCTAATTAGGGAGAGTTATTAGTTCAAATAAAACCACAGCTATAGCTAACGCTAAAAATTACACAATTTACAATTTTTGGTTGAATACATGGAATATCGCAAACTATTTCAGCAACAATTAAAAATCTTGGAAGAATTAGGAGAACAAATTGAAAATGATGCGTCAGGACAAATCCAAGAAAATCCTAAAAA
The DNA here is from genome assembly GCA_964657295.1 of Iningainema sp. Lineage (GTDB taxonomy): Bacteria > Cyanobacteriota > Cyanobacteriia > Cyanobacteriales > Nostocaceae > Rhizonema. The sequence goes on from CAZZVG010000100.1 coordinate 6,751, forward strand.
TGAACAGGGGATGTTTATTAACCAACAAATAGCAAATGATACTTTTGCTGCTATACTGGCTGCACAAGAAATCAAAGCTATAGCACAACGATTTAAAACATATTTGAACAGCACTCAACAAGCATAGCATAAATTTAAACCTCTTCTAATTGTTGAAACTAGAGGAGGTTTAAACTTTTTTAATTAGACTTTTCTGTTTGCTCGCTTTCCCTCTCAAATTCTTGCTTCTCTTCTCTCGTCAACCGAGGTAATTCTTCACGGTAATAAAAATTTGCTAACTGGGCGCACTGATTAGTGTAAATCACACGATCCACTTTCGATTTATTCAAAGCACGCTCCAACAAAACATCAAAACTAGATGCACGTTCTTTATAATCAGCAGGTTTACTTGCTATTTCCTTCGTCATCATAGGGTTAGTACAACTATATATACTTGACGCTAAAAATACCTCATTTACAATCAGAAAAATTTCTATTTCATGAGTTACAACCACAGGGATTTTGTCAAAAAGTCTAAGGGTATAATGGTTGTAGATGAAAGCAAACTAGACATCTACTGGAAAGACCCCACTCCAATAAAACCCTGGCAACCCCAGGTACAACTCAAGCCCTACCAGAAGCTTTCACAACTATTTTTAGATATCGAAACAGCAGGGACAGACTCAGTTGAAAATCGCATCTATGCAGTCGGGTGCATGGACGAAACAGGATGCCCTACTGTTTTTATGAATATCTCGGAAGCTAAAATACTCATCGAATTTATCAACCATCTAAAAAAGAAAAATCCCGATGTAATTTTCACCTATAACGGGATGGAATTCGACATCCCATTTATTATTACCAGATGCAACTTACACGGTATAAAACACCCATTCAAAGTTGCGTCCAAACCCCGGACTATCCGCACCGCCCAGGTACGCGGCGAACCACTAGAAATTCGGGAAGTATTCATCCGAAATAGCCAGCACGTAGACATTTATATCTGCGTTCTAAGATGGGATTTTGTTGCCAAAAAACTAACCAACGGAAGATCGCTCAAAAAGGCTGTGTTGGACATGGGACTGCGCCAGGACACTAGGCTAGTTCTTCCCTATGAAGAAATTCTTGCCTGCTGGAAAGATGGTCCCAACAGCAGGGGATGGAAGCGCCTAAAAGAGTACCTTGTGTACGACCTTGAAGACACCCAGTTAATCGCTAACAGGCTCATACCATCATACTATTACGAAGCGCTGGTAGTACCGGGTATGAACCTCCAGCAGTTAGCACTTGCTGGTAATGGTACCAAGTGGGAGCGAATATTCGAGCATCACTATTCAGGCTGCAAACCCAAACCCGACCGCAAGTACAAATTTCAGGGGGGAATAGCCTACTCTATTTTAGGACTGTATCGGAAAGTTGGATATATAGATATTAGTTCGATGTACCCCTGGGCAATATTAGATAAAGGCATTTGCTCAATCAAAGATACAAACCGTATTGGGCTAAGCATCCTGCAATATCTGGTTTCAGAAAAATCAAGACTGGAACAACTTGCCGTCGCTGGGGATATTGACGCCAAGGAGAAGAGAGAATCCATCAAAGTCCTGGCTAATTCTCAGTTTGGGTTATTCGGCACATCTGATCTCGCCTTTAACGATATGGAGGCTGCCGCCCTGGTGACAGCTTACGGTAGAAGGATACTCAAACTCATGATTGAAATTATCGAATTTAACGGCGGTACTCCCGTGGAGGTTGATACTGACGGGGTGTTCTTCACCCACCCCAACCCAGAAGAGGTACATAACAAGCTTCAATCTCAGTTACCCTTCGGGATAACCGTCAAGCTAGAGTTTATTGCCGACGCCATGTTTATTCCGGAAAGGGGAACCAAAAACTATCTCCTATGGCTCCCAGACGGGGAAATCATCACCAAGGGGAACTGGCGCAAACGCGATCGCTCGCAACTAGAGAAAGAGTTTTCCATTCAGTATTTAACCCACCTAATTCAGAATGTATCAGCAGCCGAGGAGTATTACACACTCATTACATCCCAGATTTCATCAAGAGAATACCCAAAAGATCAACTCGCTATCACTCGCAAAATTCGTGACGGAGAAAAGGAACTTCTCAAAATAGGAAAACCTAGAGATGTCGTCACCTACTACTACAGCATTCAGGGTGTAACAGACATCAAAAGTCACGTAAACTATTCATCGCAGTATTATCTCAAATTACTTGCCCAAAAACGAGTAGAAATCCTGCAAATTGCCAAGCCTCAAATGCTAAACAATGGGAAACAATTAACCTTATTCTAACAATGCCTAAAAAATTATCACTGCTTAACAAAAAGCAACGCAAGTGGTTAGATAACTTCCTTGAAGGAAAGCCCTACGCTAGATTAACCAATGTCTATGACTCATTAGACGGCGACAGAGTTGTTGAAATTGAATGGTGGGAATATACCATATCTGTAGTTCTTGATAGCCATACTCTCATTCGAGGAAGTATATCTTACAAGGTAAGAATCAAACTCCGTAAGTTTGGCGACCCCAGAAAAACAGCAAACTTCTCCTATGAGATTATCCCAGCCCAAAAACAAACCGTACCCTACAGGCTCAAAGAACAGCTATCACTTGAACTCCCCCAGGCTTACTTAATACCCACTCCCCAAAATCCTGTGGTTGTCAAATCCAAAGAGGTTAAACAAAAAAGGAAGGTCGCCCGTGTAACCCAACAAACCTTACCTCTTTCAGGCGTAACTGCCCAACTAAACGAGATAAATCTCAAGGATGGTGGTGTACCGCTATCAGAGCAAGAACTGCTTTTAGAAACTACACCGCACATTGATCTAGATACTGGCAAGGAAATCAAACTTCCCAGTGCCATCATCAAAATTCTTAATGATAAAAAAGCAAACCTCCGAGAGTGGGAATCAGCAATCTCGTTATATCAGGTAGCTGACCCATCTGCGGTGTTGCAATACCTAAACGAGTTAGAAGAAGATCGCAAATATCACGGTACTCAGCAAGTTGTAAATTCGGTTCGAGAGGTCAACCAAAACAAAGTTGATATACCGCTTGGGAACAAGGGAATCCCATAAAAGGATAAACATAATACGTAACCGTTCACAGGATTTACTTCGCTACCGCCAAAAAATAGGTACACATAGATGGTAGATTAAGAAGCATGGATGAAAACTGCCTCGTCTACGGGATTGAAATTCCCAACTCGGATTGGGAAAATTCTCGCTTAAACGAATGTTACCGAAAAAAGGCAGGGCAAAATAATCCTCCTGAAACTGATCGCTACCTCCCACACAGCCGCCTTACTCCCATTTCCGCCAGATGAAAACACCTCATATTAAAATAGTATTTGATGTGAACATTTTCTCCCATAACCCCTAAAGATACTTATGCTTACCATAGAACAAATACAACAGGATATTCAAGACTTACCAGAAGAAGCCCAAAGCTTACTAATAGATTTTATTGAAATCCTCAAAAAACGTTATCCAAAACCAACACCCAAAAATCAATCTCAAGAAAAAAGCCTATATGAAAAATTTGATGAAATTGGCTTAATTGGGTGTGTCTCA
>CAZZVG010000101.1:0-10238 GCA_964657295.1 Iningainema sp.
TTCAAGCTATACAATCCTGAGTTCCCAGTTCTGACTCTGTTCTGATGGACTCAGGAGTTGGAACTCAGGAATCTTTTTGGTAAAAAAATCTACACAAAAACTTCATATTAATAACATGACACTGACATATCGGTTTGGGATATTTGAATTGTGGATTTTCCAACCAGATGAGGGATATCAAATGAATAAGTTCGCTAAAGCATTGCTCCTAGCTATCGTGTTTGCTGCTCCTGTAGCAATTTCTGCACCTGCCGTTCAAGCTAAGACTGTGACCCCCGGTAATACCGCTTCAACAGCTGTAAAATCTGAAGCAGGTACAAAATCTATCAAACATCGCAAACGCTACAAACATCATAGAACAACAACTTCTATGCGTAAAAGCGCTATGAAGCCCACTACATCCACAAGCAAGTAATCCTTCAAATGCTTAGCCTGGGTTGACACGCACGCTCGCAACTCAAAATCTACCATAAGTGACAACTCGTGATGACTTGTGATGGTTAATAACTGTCAGCTAATGGAAAGAAAAAATTAGCACTCAGCTATTAGCCACTAAATAGCAGTTTTTTTAAGTGTGAATCATATTTATTAGACGATCTTTTGTCGGAGTTTCATTTTAGCCGTCAACTCAACGACAGAACATTTAAGTCGTTCCTACTTTGAGGAACGACTTTTCACTTTTTAGATATGATGACAAAATTCTTTTCATAGCTGAATGCTGAAGTAGAGACTCACTTGCTCTTAAGAGCCTAAATGCGTCATAATGATAGTTAAAATGCTGTAATCTATCTTAACAATGGCGCAATCGCAGCTTGATCAGACTTTTAACCCTCCCCAAGGATATGAATATGATTTGGTCATTGTTGGCGGTGGGATTATTGGCTTAACCTTAGCTACTGCTTTAAAAGATTCTGGATTAAGCGTACTCCTCATCGAGGCGAAAGTGGAATCAGCAGCAGTTGCCAAAGGACAAGCGTACGCAGTGCATATGCTTTCGGCACTGATTTACCAGGGAATAGGAGTTTGGGAAAAAATGTTGCCCCAAATTGCGACTTACCGTCAAGTTAACCTTTCTGATGCTGATTATCCTGATGTTGTGGAATTTCAAACAGCGGATATAGGAACTGAAGATTTGGGTTATGTGGCGGAACACCAAGCACTATTGTACCCATTACAGGAGTTTGTCAAAAATTGTCCGAATGTCACTTACCTGTGTCCGGCTGAAGTGATCAATACATGCTACCAGCAGGATATGGTATCAATAGATATTCAAGTGGCGGGAGTTATACGGAGGGTTCGCAGCTTATTAGTGGTAGCCGCAGATGGTGGGCGATCGCGTACCCGTCAAGCCGCCGGAATTAAAACCTTTGGGTGGAAATATTGGCAGTCTTGTATTGTTGTCTTTGTCAAACCAGAAAAACCCCACAACAACACAGCATACGAAAAATTTTGGCGGAGTGGTCCATTTGCAATTTTACCTTTATTGGGAAATCGCTGCCGAATTGTTTGGACTGCTCCTCATGAAGAAGCAAAAGCTTTATGCGCGTTGGATGATGAGCAATTTCTGTTCGAGCTACAACAGCGTTATGGCAATCAGATGGGCAAGTTGGAATTACTGGGCGATCGCTTTATGTTTCCCGTACAACTCATGCAGAGTGATCGCTATGCCCTGCACCGACTGGCTTTAGTTGGTGATGCAGCACACAACTGCCATCCGGTTGGTGGACAAGGTTTGAATTTGGGTATTCGTGATGTGGCTGCTTTATCGCAGATTCTACAGGAGGCCCGCTCTCGGGGTCAAGATATTGGCTCTATTCAGGTTCTCAAACAATATGAACGCTGGCGACAGCGAGAGAATATAGTGATTCTGGGTTTCACAGATCTCTTAGATCGAGTGTTTTCCAACAACTTCCTACCAATAGTGATACTTCGTCGCATCGGGTTGGGAGTTTTGCGGCGAACCCCTGTATTCAAAATATTTGCTCTGAAGTTGATGATCGGTTTGTTAGGGCGGACTCCCAATTTAGCCCGACATTAAGAGCAACAAAGATACAATGTAATGGTAAAGAAATGTAACTAAAGAAATTCTTGTGAACGTGGAAAGTATTATATTAGGAAAGGGTGGTCCAGCTGTTACACCTCTGTGTATTGGGACTTGGGCTTGGGGTGATAAACTCTTTTGGAATTATGGCAGTGATTACAGTTCCGAGGAGTTGCAAGCAGCCTTTACTACAGCGTTAGAAGCTGGCATCACGTTCTTTGATACTGCTGAAGTCTATGGACTGGGGTTGAGCGAGAAATTTTTAGGGCAATTCATGCATAAGACAGATAAGCAGGTGCAGATTGCGACCAAGTATGGTCCTTTGCCTTGGCGATTCGCATCTAACTCTGTTGCCGATGCCTTAACAGATAGCTTGAAACGCTTGGAAGTAGAGCGTGTTTCTTTATACCAAGTGCATTGGCCGTTTATCTTTTTGATGAGTCAAGAAACTCTCATGAACGCCCTTGCAGATGAAGTCAAGCGGGGTAGAATTGAGGCTATAGGTGTCAGTAATTACTCAGCCCAGCAAATGCAGGAGGCTCACCAAATCCTAGCGGCTCGTGGAATTCCTTTAGCTGTAAACCAAGTACGGTATTCTTTACTCTCTCGGCAAATCGAAACTGAGAGTATTCTCAACACCGCTCGTGAGTTAAGTGTGACAATTTTAGCATATAGCCCTTTGGCTCAGGGACTGCTTACAGGTAAGTACACTGGTAGTGAAAGCCCTAGCGGTGCAAGAAGAATAGATTCGCGATTTAGTAAAGAAGGTTTACGAAAAATTGAGCCTGTGATATCTTTGCTACGCAGTTTAGGCGCTCAATACGATCGCACTCCTGCCCAAGTTGCCCTCAATTGGTTAATTGCCCAAGGTAACGTTATTCCCATCGCAGGCGCAAAGACACCCCAACAAGTACAACAAAATGCGGGTGCTTTAGGTTGGAGATTAAGTGAGCAGGAGATTGCCCAACTCGAGCAAGTCAGCCGTCCTTGGCTAAATTAATTAATGTGGTTAATTGTTGATGGTTAATGGTTGATTGCAATTAACAATTAACAATTAACTTTCAACGTAATTATTAAGTGATTATCGGAACGTGATATAAGTCCTGAAACTTTATAAGTGAGGAGTTAAGAGTTTTAGTGTGAGGAATTAAAATCATAACTCTTAACTCTTAACTTATTTAAGAAGCGGATTCTTTAGCTTTGACAGTACCGATCTTTTTTGTAGGTGTCATAGAAGATTCTCGACGAGCACTCCGAGGCTTGGGCTTGGAATTAACACGTCTTTCTCCTTCTGTGACGTTGGCGTCTGATGGTACCCAGTTAGAACGATTTCGGTCACTAGAAAATTCACGACGCCCACTTCCACCTCCACTTCCACTTCGCAGCTTTGGTTTGGAAGAGGAGGGTAGAACATCCTCATCTGTAAGACCACCGTCTGATTGTAACCAGGTAGGACGAGTTTGATCGTAAGCGATTTGCAAAGCAGCGGCAGCGATCGCCTGAGGGTCATATTTTTCAATCAACTCACTGACAATCGGCAAAAACGAAGCCAGACGCTCGCCTGCTAATGCTTCTCGCACCTGAGTTTGTAATTTTTCTAACTGCTTCCCTTCTATTTGTGTCCGTGTCGGAATCGTTAGCAATTGCCAGTTTTGGCGCACATGGCGCTCAAATACCTGCTGTTTGCGTCGTTCAAATGGCTGCACTAGAGAAATTGCCGTCCCTTCTTTACCTGCCCGACCGGTACGGCCGATTCGATGAACGTAGGTTTCAACGCTATCAGGCAAGTCGAAGTTAATGACATGAGAAAGCTGATCGACATCCAATCCACGTGCCGCAATGTCTGTTGCTACCACCCAACGCACTTGGCGATTGCGAAATCTAATCAACAACCGTTCTCGTGCTTGTTGTGATAAGTCACCGTGATATTCATCCACACTATGACCGGCGCCTTGCAATTGATTAGTCAGTTCGGCTGCAGTTCGTCGGGTACGGACAAAGATCAACGCTGTTTCTGGATCTTCCATTTCCAAAATCGGCTGTAAAGCCCGAGCTTTTGTCAAATGGCGTGGTACGAGGTAAGCGACTTGATTGATTTTATTAGGAGCGGCTTTTGGCTGCTCGACATTCACTGTGACTGGCGATCGCAGAAACTTTGACACCAAGGAGCGAATTGATGGCGGCATTGTTGCCGAGAATAAAGCTGTCTGGCGATCGTCTGGTGCTTGGGAAAGTATTTTTACTACATCGTCGATAAAGCCCATGCTTAACATTTCATCAGCTTCATCCAACACCAACCATCTCACCTGATCTAGTTTTAGGCATCCGCGATCTAGCAAGTCGATGACTCGTCCCGGTGTACCTACAACCATATGAACGCCGCGTTTCAGTTGTAAAATCTGACGGTCGATTGATTGTCCGCCGTAGATTGCTAAAACCCTTAATCCTTGGTTGCTGATGAATTCGCAAATCGCATCATGGACTTGGATTGCGAGTTCGCGGGTTGGTGTTAAAACCACAGCTTGCACGGCTTTTTGATTAACATCCAGCCGCTCTATGATTGGTAGAGAAAATGCTGCTGTTTTACCGGTACCAGTTTGGGATTGACCCACCACATCACGACCAGCAAGTAGCTGTGGAATTGCTTGTGTTTGAATGTTTGTTGGTGCGGTAAAGCCTATTTTTTCTAATTGCTCAACGCACTCTTGTGAAATTCCTAATTCTTGAAACGAAAGATTCATCAACTCTCCTAATTTGTGACTTTTGACTTTTGTGATTTGTTTGTAGTTAGTGGTCACAACTACCACTTAACTAGTACAGCACGGCGTAAATAAAGCAACCCTTCGGGTTCACCAGTCGCCTAGGTCGGGCTAACCCTCCTACAGCGCTGGTTCACCATTTCAAACAGCCAGAAGCCTTGATTTATAAAACTTTTGACTTTTGACTTCCGCCTTGCGGTGCTAGTTATTGACAAATTGACCGTAGAGGTCGTAAGCATCCGCGTCTTGGATCGCTACTGGCACAATGGTTCCTAACCTTGATTTTCCTACCGATTGAGATTGGAGGGAATTGTCCTCATCAATATAAACTTGCCCATCCACGTCTGGGGCAAACCTAGTGGAACGACCGATTAACTTTCCTGTTTCGGGATTTTCTTGTTCAATTAACACGTCAACGACTTTACCAATTTCTTGGTGATTTTTCTTGAGAGAAATTGGCTGTTGGAGTGCCATTAATGCGTCCCGCCGCTCATCCATTACGAATTGTGGCAGTTGATTTGGTAGGTTAATCGCTGGCGTTCCTTCCTCGCTTGAGAAGGTGAAAACACCAACATGATCGAATTCATGACGCTGGACAAACTGCAATAGATGCTCAAAATGCTCATCCGTTTCGCCAGGGAAGCCGACGATAAAGGTTGTCCGCAACACGGATAAAGGTAGTGCTTCCTTAAGAGCAAAGGTAATAGCATCATTTACCCTTCCTTGCCAAGGACGGTTCATGGCGCGAAGAACCTCTGGATGGGAATGTTGTAACGGCAAATCTAGGTATGGTAAGACATTGGGTGTTTCTTGAATTGCCGCTATCACATCTGGAGTTAATCCAGTCGGATAAGCGTAGTGCATCCGAATCCAGGGTACATCTACTTTTCCCAAAGCTCGCAGTAATTCGGCCAGTTTTGGTTTCCCGTAGATATCTTTACCATAATTCGTCGTAATTTGGGAAATCAAAATGATTTCCTGTACTCCTTCGGATGCTAACTGCTTAGCCTCAGCGACAATAGATTCAATAGTACGCGAACGTTGTTTTCCTCTGAGATGGGGAATAATACAAAATGCACAATTATAATCGCATCCTTCGGAAACTCGTAAATAAGCTACCCCAAGGGTTGTAGTGCGGTAGCGCGGGGTGGTTTCATCGGCAATGTAGGTTGGTTCTGCACTAACGAGCTGAACGCGCTCTCCTAGTTCTACCCGTTGAATAACATTTACAATTTTGTGATACTCGCCCGTACCTACCACCGCCACTGCTTCAGGCAACTCTTCCAACAACTGCTCTTGGAAGTGCTGCGCCATACAGCCTGCGATGATAATTTTTTTATTTGCTTCTGCCAGTTCTACCAAACATCTGACAGATTCAACTCTAGCCGCTTCAATAAAACTACAGGTATTGACAATAACGTAATCTGCTAACTCTTCATTAGTATCTACGCCGTAGCCTGCTTCTACCAGCAGTCCTAGCATGTGCTCTGTGTCAATTCTATTCTTCTCACATCCAAGGTGAGAAATCGCAATTGTTGGCTTGTCACCCATATTATAGATAAAATTCCAGCGTCTTGTCTTTAATTTGTTTGGCGAAGAGCAATCTCTTTGCGCTCCAGACTTGGGCAGGTCAGTCTGGACATCCTCACCAAAAGTCTCTTCATTTATACATTTTTTTTGCTCTGTGACTCTAATTAATCGAGAAATCGTGCGATGATATCTTTAATTAATTTGTTTTCTAGAGGAAAACTAAAAAGTCTTTGGGTAAATTCAACACAAGTAATAATTGAAAAAATCGCCAGCTTGTTGGTATTTTACATTACTTAGCGTGTGCGTTGTTAATCTACCCATAAGGAAGCTGCCCTCTGGATGACACTGATAAAGACGGTATTCGCCATTACCAAGCGTCTGTGGAGTGTTTTGAGAAGTCGCTACCAGTATGGAAAATTTTCCGCGAAAACGCTGTTAAAGCAGTAATGCTACCCCTTTGCTCAGGCAAGTTAACCTAATGGGAAGCGCGAGCGCGGATTTTAAGTTGCTAACTCCTCTTATCGCCCTTTTTATCTTAACATATCTTATGAGAGGTTTTACGCCTATTTCCTCCTTGAGACGGAAGCATGAAAACCGACAGCAAAAAACAGTCAGTGGTTGGAAGTTGGTGAATGGTGGATAGTCGTTAGTTGCTGGTGAAATCCATCCTACTACAGTACTGGTATCACCGATAGCAGGACCAATCTCCGCCAGAGAGCGCTCTTGTGATCAACAATTGTACGGGCGGGTTTCACAATAATTTTTCGTTTCCAGACAACGAGTTATACAATTAAACCCGCCCCTACTGACAATTAACAACTAACATAATATAATAGTGGACTTACATCAGCTATTTAAAACCCGAACTCCGATTATTGGCGTGGTTCACCTACTACCACTGCCAACTTCGCCCCGTTGGGGAGGTAATATCAAAGCCATCATCGACCGTGCCGAACAAGAAGCGGCAGCACTCTCGAGCGGAGGAGTTGATGGCATTATCGTGGAGAATTTTTTTGATGCACCATTTACCAAAAACCAGGTTGATCCCGCAGTTGTAAGTACCATGACTGTAGTGGTACAGCAGATCCAGAGTTTGGTGACTCTACCTATTGGTATAAATGTCTTGCGAAATGATGCAAAAAGTGCAATGGCGATCGCCACCTGCGTGAAAGCTCAATTCATTCGCGTGAATGTGTTGACAGGCGTGATGGCAACAGATCAGGGATTAATAGAGGGAGAAGCCCACCAACTCCTGCGCTACCGTAGAGAATTAGGCAGCGATGTGAAAATATTCGCGGATGTGTTGGTGAAGCACGCTCGACCATTAAGTTCTGTCAATCTAACCAATGCCGTGCAAGACACAATTGAACGCGGTTTGGCTGACGCAGTTATTCTGTCAGGTTGGGCAACAGGCGATCCTCCAAACTTAGAAGATTTGGAATTGGCAACTTCTGCTGCCAACGAGACACCTGTATTGATCGGCAGCGGAGCCAGCTGGGAAAATGTTGCCACACTACTCCAGGCAGCAGATGGTGTCATTGTTTCCAGTTCCTTGAAACGCCACGGACGTCGCGAACAAACTATCGATCCGATTCGGGTGAGTCAATTTGTAGAAGCTGCACACCAAAGTTGGAACTCTAAAGAGGAAAATAAATCAAGATCCTCTGTTAATTTAAATTCGTAATAATTGTTAGTTGTTAGTTGTTGAAAAGTTGGTTGTTTCTACCTACGTTCCTACTAACTACTAACTACTGTACGGGCGGGTTTGCCAGGATTGTTCGTTTTTACTGACAAGTTACTAGATTAAACCCGCCCCTACTAACCACTAACCACTAACTAAAGAACGATATTTTTATGATTCGTCGCCGTTCTACTCCCTGGATTCATCGCAAATCGCGTTTATTGATTGCCGCGATCGCCGCATGTGGTGCCTTAACTACAGGCTATCTGACTATCGAAAAGTTAACAGGAGGCAGCGTTGCTTGTCTGGCAGAACCAGGGGAAAGAGGCTGTCATGATGTTCTGGCTAGCTCTTGGGCAACATTACCAATTTTTGGTGGATTGCCATTGTCCTTGTTTGGGTTTTTGGCATACATCAGCATGGCATTATTTGCTTTGATTCCGCTAGCATTTAACACAGCCGAAAAAAAGGATCTGCATCAAAAGCTCGAAAATTGGACTTGGTTGTTGCTGCTAATCGGGGCGATCGCCATGACTGTCTTCAGCGGTTACCTCATGTACCTGCTGGCGTTCCAAATCAAAACATTCTGTCCTTATTGTATTGCCTCAGCAACTTTTTCTTTGAGCCTTTTAGTCCTCACCCTCATTGGTCGCTCTTGGGAGGATATTGGACAAATATTCTTTACTGCCATTATTGTTGGTATGGTAACACTTATTGCCACATTAGGTATATATAGTCATAGTGCGGCAAAAGTCTCAAGTCCAGAACCAGTAGGAGAACCTGCTCTGGGAGTTGGTTGGCCAATCCGATCTACTTCTGCCGAGGCTGAAATTAGTTTAGCACGTTACCTGACCCAAATTGGGGCCAAGGAATATATTGCTTGGTGGTGTCCTCATTGCCATGAACAAAAGGAGCTTTTTGGCTTGGAGGCGTATGCAGAAATTAAACACATTGATTGCGATCCGCAGGGCAAAGACGATCCGCATCCTGAGGTGTGTCAAGCAGTTGGCATCAAAGGTTATCCAACTTGGCAAATTAATGGACAACTTTATCCCAACGTACAACCATTAGAGACATTAGCTAAAGTCTCCGGATACAAAGGTCAGCGTAACTTTAAGAATTTTCCTGACCTTTTCAAAAGATGAAGTTGACACTCCCCTGCCGTCATGCCAGGGGATTCAATTAATCTAAAACAGGAGATTTGCACCAATTGTTTTTTTCCACAAGTGTATGCACTTGCCAAAGAGGATTAGATTGAGAGTAGTCTTGGCGGTAGTGTCCTCCTCTACTTTCAGTTCTAAAAGCAGCACTTTTAAAAATTAAATAAGCGACATCAAGTAGATTGCGGGTTTCGGCCCACAGTCGTAACTGGCGTTCAACATCCGGTACATCAGTGAAACTCGCTAATTCTCTAGGATTTAAAGAGAATAAAAATTGACTTATAGGTAGAGCCGCAAAATTCTGCTGCCAAGACTCGACAGTAGCGATCGCTGTCAACAAACTAGACTGTTCCCGACAAATACCAGCACTTTGCCATACCACACTCGGTATCTTCTGCCGCAGGACTTCTAATTGAGTTTGCTGAATATTCCACTGCTCCACATCTGTCTTAAATTCTCGGAAAGTTGTTTCTGCTATTTCTAATGATTCTCTTGACGCCGACTGCATTTCTAAACGCTGCATTTGTGCTCCAAAAACAATGCACTCTAATAGCGAATTACTGGCAAGACGATTTGCCCCATGTACCCCAGTACTCGCAGTTTCACCTACTGCGTATAAACCGGGAATATTCGTATAATTCCTGAGATCCGTCACAATACCACCCATCCAATAATGAGCAGCCGGGGCGACAGGAATTGGTTCTGAGAAGACATCAATATCCCAATGTTGACAAACTTTAATAATATTGGGGAAGCGTTGGCGAATCTTCTCAGCAGGAATGGGACGCATATCTAACCACACATGGGCATTGCTCAGATCGTGAGTTGTGCGTTGTAAGTGACTGTAAATTGCTCGACTCACCACATCCCTAGGAGCGAGTTCACCTGCGGGGTGATAGTCAAAGGTAAAACGCCGCCCTTCGTTATCAATCAAGTGCGCTCCCTCACCGCGTACAGCCTCACTAATCAGAAAGCGATCGGCACCTGGTTTAGTCAGGGCAGTGGGGTGAAATTGTACAAATTCCAAATCGCGGAGAATAGCTCCCGCACGCCATGCGATCGCCACC
>CAZZVG010000102.1:0-4503 GCA_964657295.1 Iningainema sp.
AGAACTGTCTATGGGACAGTGACAACCGGAACCAATTGGGTATTTTTAAAGCTAGATGGGAAAACAGTAGCGATCGATCTAGCTGAGTACTCTATCAGTAACCCAGCTAAGATTTTGGGTATTTTGGCTATAGCGGCAAAAATGTCAACAACCTAGCACCGCTCCCTTGAAAGTCAAAAGTCAAAAGTGAGCCAGTGCGGTGGACGGGTTCCCCGGCATAAAGCAACTGGCGTTAGCGTCAGCGGTAGCGATAGCGCAGCGTTAGCAACGTAGGAGCGTCGGAACGAGCGTCACCCCGAAGGGGTCAAAATTGAGTTCCAAGAGAGGAAAATCCAAGTTCCCCTCCTTTATCCGTCATTCTTACTCCCAACACAATTGTAAGATAAGTAATGCCATTTCTTCTCCCCCTCTCCTCCTCTCCCTCTGCCCCCTCTCCCTAAAGAGTCCTAAGAAATCATGCGATACTTCAAGCTGCGTGAAGAGCCATCATCTGGGAAGCGTTGTTCGCCAACACCAACCACTTCGACAATAATCTCTCGCGTCGATGGTGTCCAGTTTCCGGAACGTGCGGCAATTTCGACAACTGTTTGTTCTTCATCAGCGAATACACTATATTCAGTAGTCGCAAAAAAATCTTGCTTGTACTCAAAAGTGTGTCCGTCGTCTTCGTAAAGTGTGTATTCACCAGTACCGGGAAAAACACGTAGCCTGAGTTCGTTTAATGGACGTTCATCAACATACTGCATGACAGGTTGCATGGGGATAATTGCACCAGCACAAACATAAAGCGGCATTCTTTCCAAAGGTGCATGGGCAATAATATAGATAGGACCACCGTAACTTTCGTTTGTCCACCAATCATACCAAATTCCTGCGGGTAAGTAAACAACGCGATGTTCAATTCCGGGGCGATAAATTGGTGCAGCCATCAGCGAGGGACCAAGCAAAACCTGGTCGTAAAGTGTGTAGGTATTGGGATCGTTGGGAAAATGGTAGAGTAATGGTCGTAAAATCGGCGCTCCCGTAGTTGTGGCTTCCCAGAAGAGACTGTAGATATATGGTAGCAACTGATAACGCAGATTAATGTATTCCCGACAGATTTTCTCAACGTGATCGCCAAAAACCCACGGTTCGTGACGGGCTGTCGTCATTGCCGAGTGAGCTCGCATCAGGGGGTACAGCATTCCTACTTGCATCCAACGAGCAAATAATTCCGCCGTCGCGTTACCAGCAAACCCGCCGATATCGCAACCCACAAACGCCACACCAGATAGTCCCATATTGCACAGCATTGGTAGAGACATTTCCAAATGATCCCACAACGACTGATTGTCACCCATCCACACCGATGACCACCGTTGCACCCCAGCAAAACCAGAACGAGTCAGCACAAAAGAACGTTCATTCGCTCGCAGTCTTTGTAAAGCCAAAGCACAAGATTGTGCCATTGTCAAGCCATATAAATTATGAACTTCTCCATGAGTGGCGGGAATAGAGAGGACATCTTCTCCCCCCTGCGGTGCATCGAGAGGAAACCAAATTTTGTAGCCGGGATCGCCGAAGGGGCGATCGTCGATGGCGGGTTCGTTCATATCATTCCAGATCCCGGCAACACCGATATCTGTGAGGCTTTTGTGTAAGTCACCCCACCACTGGCGCACGGAGGGGCGCAAAAAATCAGGAAAAACAGCTTTATCAGGCCACACGTAGCCGTGGAATAATTGTCCATCGGCTTTACGTACAAAATAGTCCTTTTCTACCCCTTCATCAAAAACGTGATAATTGGCTTCTGGTTCGTACTTAACACCGGGATCGATAATGGTTACTGTTTTGAAGCCATTGTCTGCCAAGTCACCAATCAGTTTTGCTGGGTTGGGGAAGCGTTTAGGACTCCAGGTAAAGACACGGTAGCCGCGCATGTAGTCAATATCTAGGTGGATGACATCGCAAGGAATTTGGCGAAATCGAAATTCTTGTGCAAGTTCGCGCACAATTAATTCCGATTCATAACTCCAGCGACATTGGTGGTAGCCCAACGCCCATTTTGGTGGTAATGGCATTCTCCCAGTCAACTGCGTATAAGTACGGAGAATGTCAGCAGGTTCCGAACCATAAACAATATAGTAGTCCAACTCCGAGGCGCGAGTTTCCATTTTCAAAACTCCGGGTTGTTCTGCACCGATGTCGAACTGACTCCAGAAAGTTGTGTTGAAGAAAATACCGTAAGCAACCTCGGGACGCAATGCCATAAAAAACGGGATTGCCTGATACATCTCATCAGTCAGGGAGCCGAAATCTAAAGCATCCATCGTCCAGTTCGTTTTGACTTCGCTGAGTTTATCAAGAAACCCTGTACGTTCGCCAAAGCCGTAGAAATGTTCGTCAACTTCTATTTGTTTCCACACCGCCACTGCACCCATCCGCCAACTCATGCCCATGTCTGCATCTTGGGCAAAGGGACGACCTGTCATGTCGAAGCAAGTTATACTGCACTTATGCCGATCAACACACACTCGCACAGACTCGGTGGCAATTTCTACTGTCGTGTCCGTTTCCCAAACTTCAATTGGGACTTTCTCCCATTCAGCATCATCCAATGTCACTGCCCAAGAACGACGGGGTTGAAATTCTCCTGTGGGAGACATCCGCACACGAATTAAGTTTGCTGCTAGCACACTGATGATGAGACGTGAGGCACCACACTCAAAGTCGATTGTGCGTTCGCCCAAATGAAAAGCTTGTACTGAATCAATTTTCGTCCAAGGTTGGTCAGTTGTCGGCAGTTTTCCAAAGTATTGCGGCATATATTCTTGAATCCAAATGGTATTTTCAGCAACAGTTGTCACTGTATACGCTGAACGATGCTGCATAAACCTACCGATGGATGAATTAACTATTCCTAATCAGAGGTGTGTTAAATTGTAACAATTCTTAACAAGACTTTTTTTATAAGGTATAATATAATTTCAGTGAAAAGAATCAATTTAGTTTATCACCTATATTTAGAGACACGGCAGAGAGTAAAGAGAAACGCAAGTGTTTTCATTGGGCGTAGATCCCAGCCCTATGGTAATTTGTTTGAAATATCCTACTACTGAGGGAATTCGACTTTGGTTGACCCTTCTTCTCAGACACTTTAAGGCAGCGAGATAGGTAGAAAATTGTTTTCGCTCGCTCGCAACTACGGTCATAAGGCGATGAATGTCGGGAATTTCGTACTTAGTTAATCAAAGTTCTTAACTCATATGGATTTATTAGCAAACTCTGCTACAGATTTGACACCCACCATTGGAGCATCGCTAACACCTGTATTCGCGGATAATGTGCAAGACTTGCTCAATGTCGGCGCTTTAAACGTCAAGCCCACAGGTATAATTGTGGTGAACAGTATTGACGATGCTCCCTCTGTTGATGGCGTAACCACCTTGCGAGATGCGATCAATCAGGCTAACTCAGATGCGGGAGAAGACTTGATTGTGTTTGAGCGATCGCTCTTTTCCAGTCAACAGACGATTCGCTTAAATTTGGGAGAACTAGACATCACCCACAACTTAGACATCATTGCCCCATCGGACTCGTTGACAGGTAACGATTTGCTGACAGTAAGTGGTAACAAAACAACACGTGTGTTTGAGATTGAAGCAGGAGCAACGGTGAGCCTCAACGGATTGATCGTTAGCGATGGCTTGGTAACGATTAGTAATGGTGGTGGAATTAACAACAGTGGTAATCTCACCCTAGATAATAGCATTGTTCATAATAATTCTACCGATAGTCGCAACCAGAGTACCCCGGAGTTTAGTGATTATAGTAATGGCGGCGGCATCTATAACAGTGGCACAATCAATATTCGCAATAGTACTATCAGCGATAACGTGATCGTTGGCAGATCCAACAGTGGCGGCAGCGGCATCTATAACAGTGGCACGGTTGTCTTCAGCAACAGCACCCTTAGCGGTAACTTCATAAACGACCCATTCATTTCTTACAACAGTGGCGGCGGCGGCATCTATAACAGCAATGGTACTGTTGTCTTCAGCAACAGCACCCTTAGCAATAACTCGGTAGGAGGCGGCAGCGGCATCGGCGTTGAAGGCGGCGGCGGCGGCATCTATAACAACGGTGGTCGTGTTGAGGTGAGCAACAGCACTCTCACCAATAATAGCAGCTACGGCAGTAACCCTAATGGTGGCGGCATATTCAACAGTGGAACCCTTGAGGTGAGCAACAGCACCCTCAGTGGTAACTCGGTAATTGGCTTATACAACGTAGTCAAATCCACCAAAGGTGGCGGCATCTATACCCAAAGTGGCACTGTTCTGGTAAGCAACAGTGCCATCGTGAATAATCGTGCCTCTACCGGCGGCGGCGGCATCTCTATTGAAAATAGCAGTGTTATAGTGAGCAACAGCACCCTCAGTGGTAACTTGATAGTCGGCTCTCGCTACGGCAACACGGCAAATGATGGCGGCGGCATCTCCAACGGTGGTACCTTAACGCTGA
>CAZZVG010000102.1:4603-10192 GCA_964657295.1 Iningainema sp.
CGGCAAATGATGGCGGCGGCATCTCCAACGGTGGTACCTTAACGCTGAATAACAGTACCCTCAGTGGCAACTCGGCAAATTATGGCGGGGGCATCTTCAACAGTGGCACCTTGACGCTGCTGTTTAGTACCCTCACCCAAAACCGAGCCACCAATGGCTCAGGTGTGTACCAAAGTTCTTCTACTCTTTCTCCATCCACTACCAGTGTGCGGAACACGATTATTGCTTCTAACCTCTTAAACCCAAACGGTATTAACCCCGACGTATCTGGCGACTTCATCAGCAATGGTTACAACCTGATTGGTGACAGCACTGGCAGCACTGGATTTGGAGTCACCGGAGACATAGTTGGTACTGGGGATAACCCAATTGATCCGCGTCTAGATGCCTTAGGCTTCAATGGTGGTTCCACAAAAACTTTAGCCCTCCTCCCAGACAGTCCAGCAATTGGTGCAGCAGATCCTACAGTACTAGATACTGACCCCACAATCGACCAGCGAGGTTTACCTCGTCGTGCAAGTGATGGTAGCGCCGATATTGGGGCATATGAATTCTCTTGAAGTTCTCAACGCGATAACGCTCTTTGATGACTCTCCGGGCTAACCTCAGGGTTTTCTTGTCATTCACGAGGTGATTCGCCTAGAGGGTGAAAATGAATTGCGCCGTCCGATTTTCGCTTTGGGTTGGTCTGGGTTGGCAGCTGGTTTATCTATGGGTTTCTCAATGGTCGGTCAAGGTCTGATTTACTCACAGATGCGCTTAACATAATCAGCCTCTTCAGGTTTAGTGTTTGCGAATCGCCTAGCCAGTTACATCTTCTGGGTCAATCCCCATTGCTCTGAGTCGTTCTGCCAATTGCTCTGCTCGTAGCCGTTCTTGCGCTGCCTGAGACTCCGCCTGTTCCGCTCTCAACCGTTCTTGTTCTGCTCGTTCTTCGCCAGTTAGCAGCAGGTTCCCCTGTCTATCCCACCAGCGTAGCCAGGGAAGGGTGGCGTATTTGTAGTGCCCCTGCCAGATGCCCAATTCAACCCCCAGAGGTGGGATAGGGTAATGACCTCGTTCATTGGCTGGCAGCAGTTGATAATGGTCTTCAATCAAGTGGTAAACTTCGACACTGGCTTTGGTGACTTCGTAGATACCGTAGAAGGGCACCCGAATAGCTTGTTCATAAACCCAAAACTTCCCTTTGTAAGGAGTTTGATCTCGCTCCTCCTGCCCATCTCCAGAGACGAACTCCAGCACAATCAGAGGTGCAACAATCTCCTGCCACATGACATAAGACCGCCGGAGTTTTCCATCCAGGGTGGGGGGAACGTTCGGGACGTAGAACCAATCAGGCGCTTCTGCACCCTTTTCTAGTGGCTCAGTCAAGCGCCAGTAGATGCCAGAGTCTTGCCCGATACAGTATTGTCCAGCCGGCTGGAGTTGTTGCAAAACGGGGCTAATGGAGTCGGTGAGCAGAAGACTTTGGGGATGTTCCTGGAAATTTTTCACAAACTTACCATCTGACTCCGGTAGCTGCGTATGGTCAGGCAGAGCTTTGGGGAACTCTGGTAAAATGGTTGAAATTTTAGTTGCGATCATGGCATTCATCCTCTAGATCAATAGCATTAGTCTAGCAGTTTGTCAAGATAATTTTGATGGGTTGGATGAGAAGTTCTGTTGTCAGGAGTCAAGAGGAGCCAGCGTTGCTTTCAGTCCAGATGATCAACTGCTAGCCAGTTTTGGCGATCGCCACATCATCATCAGTTTCCACGCTGCCACTGCACCCATCCGCCAATCCATACCCATGACAAGTGACGGTGACGGGGGCGACTGTCCTCAACGATTCAAAGCGACGGCAGTCGCTTGGGCGTGGGAAAACGCCTCATGAGCGCTGCCTCGCCAATGCGATCAGCTAGTTTATACTTTCATTCAGCAACACCCCAAAAAAGCGGCTTCAAGCAACAGTTTCTACAAGTTCAGCTTTTTCGTTAGCAATCTGAGAGTGCAAGTCTTGCCAGCGAATGTCTGCTAAACTGGGCAAAACGATGTGTGCTTTACCGACGCGTTCCACTGGCCCTAGCCCAACAGCCAACATCCCAGCCGCGATCGCCGCTTCAACCCCAGCCTGTGCATCTTCCACAACAAGACATTGTGAGGGTGAAAGACCAAGTTGTTCGGCAGCATAAAGGAAGAGATCTGGTGCGGGTTTGGGTTGAGATACGCTATAACCATCAGCTACGGCATCCAATTGTTCAGCAATGCCCAACTTTTGGACGACGACTTCGGCATTTTTACTGGAGGAACCCAAAGCTACCTTAATCCCCGCCGACCGGATTTCTTGTATTAGATTTGCTACTCCAGGCAGTAAATCTACTGTTTCTATTTGCTGCATCAGAGATTGATAGTAATCGTTTTTCCGATCTATCATCTCCTGAATTTGCTCTTCAGTCACAGTGCGATCGCCTAAAATGTTCATTAGCGATTCTCTTCTAGCCAATCCTCGCAACACCTCATTAGCTTCGCGGTTAAAGGGAAGACCTTCTTCATCCGCCAGTTGCTTCCAAGCCAGATAGTGATACTCAGCCGTATCAGTTAACACACCATCTAGGTCAAAAATGACACCTTTAATCGAGGATGAGGAGGAGACATTCTTTTCCTCTTCCACCCCAGAACCCAAATCGAACTCGTAGGACTCATTACGCCACTTCAAGCGAAACTTCAAGCGAGTCCAGTTGGGAGGGAGATTTGGACAAGCGACAGGACCAAATTTAGTCATCCGAACGCCACCAAAACCGAAGACAACAGCTTGCCATACTCCACCAGCACTTGCCGCATGAATCCCTTCAGCCGCGTTACGCCGCACATCTTCCAAATCCACCAACGCCGCTCGCATGAAATGGGTATACGCTTCAGCTGGTTGATTCAAGTCACATGCTAAAATAGCACTGATTGCCGGACCCAGAGACGAACCATAAGTATGGTCAGTGCGGGAATCGTAGTAGTCCCAGTTAGCTTGAAGAGTTTTACTGTCGTAAACATCGCGTAACAGGTAAAGCAGCATCAACACATCTGGCTGTTTGAGAATCTGCTTTGCGCTTGTTGATTCAATTCCCAACAAACCTTGCATCGATTTGGTACGAGGTTCGTAATCTTCTAAATTCACATGTTCTAGCTGGAAGAAGCCTTCAAACTGTTCAATCAAACCTGATTCCTGATGAATATAGAGATGATTGCTAATAAACGCCCAACGTTCTAACCTTTCGTTCACCAAGTTAAGCTGTTCCAAGAGTTGTGCTGCTTTTTCTGGATACGCTTCCTTCAACCACTCCCAAAGTGCCAAGGCTGACTGCAAGTGCCACTGCACCATGCCATTAGTAAAGGCATTATTATCGACGTGATCGTGATTTTCATCTGGTCCAATCACATCGAGTATATCATAACATTGGCGTGCTGCGTTCCATTCCACTCGACTTTCCCAGAAAACAGCCGTATCCAGGATCATTTCAGCACCACAATCACGCATCCACTCATCATCGCCTGTATGATGCCAGTAGTGCCAAACAGCATAAGCGATATCAGTGTTAATATGCACTTCTATATCACCGCACCAGATGCGAACTAAATCACCATCTGGTCCTGGTACCCACCGAGGTGTCACTTCATCACCAGTCGCCGCACTTTCCCAAGCATACATTGCGCCAGTGTAACCTGCTTCAAGTGCTTTCCGTCTTGCCCCTGGTAAAGTGTTGTAGCGGTAGGTGAGCAAATTCCGCGCTAATGTTGGTTGGTTGAGAGTCAAAAACGGCAGCACGAAAATTTCCGTGTCCCAGAAGATGTGTCCGCTATAAACAAAACCAGAGAGCATTTTGGGAGCTATACTTACAGAATCGTCGAGACGCGGTGCGACTGCAAGCATTTGAAAGATATTGTAGCGGACACTAAGTTGTGCTTGGGGATCGCCCTCAATCAGAATATCACTCTCAAGCCACAGTTGCTCCCAAGCAGAAATGTGAGCCGCAAGGAGCGTTGTGTATCCGGGTGCAGCTACAAGACGAATCAGCGCGAGTTCCGCCGGGGTTTGGGTTTCCCGTGAGGTGAACACCGTGACAATCTTTTCGATCGTCACTGATTTTCCTGGTTCAATTTGGCAGGTTGTTTGGAGTTTTGGGCTACCGTCAGTTTGGTGTACGCATACAGGTGCAGCATCTTCTACCACCAGCTTAGCTGCCATCCCCAGTTGGATTGCCGATTGGAGAGTTTGGCTGTGTAGCCAGATAATATTATCTACACCACGATGCTTTAGGGTTTTCCAATGTTCAACACCTTGGGTATCTGGTTCGGCATTCAACCCAACTTCTACGGAAACTTCACCTTCAAAGTCGATGGAAGTAATTTGACAGCGAATTGCTAAAACATGTTGATCTGCTATACTAGTAAAGCGCTGAAAGTGAAACTCTAATGTGTGACCTAGTGGAGAACGCCACCGGATATCACGACTCACTAAACCCAGACGCAAATCCAGACGACGTTCGTAGTTGAGAATCTCACCACTGTCCAAGCGAAAGCTTTCGCCGGCAACTTTCACAATGAGGGGCAGCCAGTTAGGACAGTTGACAAGCTCGGTAGTGGCGATCGCCACATCGTCATAGATCCCGTGAATCAGCGTTGCCGCCCCATCACCCGGATAACCTTCCTCAAACGAGCCTCGCGTTCCTAAATAACCGTTACCGAGAGTAAAGACAGTTTCTTTATGATGTAGTTTATTGGGATCAAACTCAGTTTCAATCACGTTCCAGCCAGTCGAGTCAATCAGTTGCTGAGTTCGTAGGTCTAGCATAATTTAAACAAAACCTATATAGTGTGGTTTTCTGCTGTGAATAGCATGAAATAAAATATTTAGGGACAAAGCGAAATTAAGTATTTCACTCCCTTTTTCGCCTTCTGCCTTGCTTTTCAGCCTAAACAGGCAAGAGTGACGTTCTTCTTACAAACCTCGTTCCCGATTTTCATCCATCTTTCGAGAGAACTTTAGTTATTCTCTCACTTAACAATTACAAAATAAAAATAAATATACAAATACTCACATTTACCAACAAACTGTATAGTCTTTTATACAAATCATTCATAAGCTCTAACACCCTTCATAGGTCAGAATAACAACTAATTCGGCAAAAATCCGGAAATAATTTCTAAAAGTTGTCATTTATTCGATCTTAGACGTTGCTGATTAGCAAAACACTGTTTATCGTCTTTTTTTATATTTATATAATTTATATAAGCAAAGCCTATATGGATAGCTTTCAAGAGCGTATTTATAGCAGTCCTAAATCGGTCGTCTACTGTTATGTTAGCGCGGCAGGTAAGGGATTACAGGGGAATCATTTCACTACTCCTTGCCTACGTTGGTAAACCCGCCTGTCGGACTGGAGCACCAACGTACTGCCTTGTGTTGGCGATTCATAAAAAAAACTAATCTTTATAAATCCCAGGTTTTTTTGTCCACAATGCTACCAGTACCGGGTTGCTCCCAAGTTGAGAAAATTGCTGTAGTTGTACAATCTTCTCATGGCTCGTAGTTGCGCTTCAGCGCTCTCATAAATTCTT
>CAZZVG010000103.1:0-10116 GCA_964657295.1 Iningainema sp.
CAGTTTAATCTGTGGTTTTGGTGGATGCCATCCCTTATGCAATATTTTTGTTATCCTATAAATGTAAACCACTTTTGCTAATTATGGTTAACACTTATGGCAGGCAGAAAGAAACTCGACCGTACTAATCTTCATGCACGGGTTGCACCGGGGACGGGAGATAAGCTGAAAGAAATCGCGCAATTACTAGGATATATCTATGATAACGAAGGGTCAACAGGTCAGTTGTTGGATGCGATCGCCAATGGAGAGTTAATATTAATTGCTACTAAAAAATCATCAGATTCTTACAAAAGTGGTTAATTTATTATATAAAAGTGGTTTAAAATAAAGGTGGGGACATTTAATGTCCCCAGTTGTCCAAAAAAGGAGGTATTTATTGAGTAACAACGGTAACGGTCATCGAGGCTTTTGGAACCCAGTTAAAATCTTCATACGCCGCTTACTTAGGCGTTGGGAGAAGACAGACAAAGTGTCGGGTGAGTTCTACCTCACAGACTCCGAAACCGTCCTAGACGATTTGGAAGACGTGGCAGAACATCCCAAAAACGACTCGGAAAACGACCGTAACTAGTTAACTGAATAGAATAGCCCCCAGCTTGCCCTTGGGGGCTATTCCTTCTAGTAATTTTAGCTGGGTTTATTATGATAAGTTCAAATACAACAATTGTTCATCCTGTTTACTACCGAATTATTGAACGTCGTGGTAACGGTTGGGCTTTTAAAGAAGGTGAATCATTCGTTAATTGGTTTAATGAGCCAATATTAGCCCCAGAAGATTTATTTGCAGCCTTTGGCACTTCTATGAAAAAAGTTGCCCTAGAGCTTTTTAGAATCAACGGTGGTAAGCAGGGTTATTATATTGCAGATATTCAAGACCAAAAATACTACTACTGCGGTACTGAGTGGTCGGATGTCAAAGCCAAACTTCAAGAGTTGGGGATTGGTAGACCAGACCCGATGGAAGCCTAAGCGTAAGTCCTAGAACAGAAAGATTATTGTTGTGGCTGCTTTAATGCTGACTTTTCACGGGATGTGGAAAGTCAGATTTTAACTTAACTTAGATCTTGCACCTGGAAATTTGAATGTTAATTCCTTGACTAAGTGCTAGTTCTCGCAGGCGTTCAATGTCTTGTAAAAGAAGTAACACAACCAAGTGTGGAAATATAGTTTGGAATGCGATTTCTGCGGTATTAAGGACATCCGTACAAATAAAGTATTCGAGTTTACTTTAATACCAAGTACTGGGTTAGGTGAAAATAATCTACTACAGCTTGAGGATGCTGATGGGGTAGTCCCTATTGCGGACGACCATGAGACGGACTACAACTTGTTGTAGTCCGTGATCAGGACACCCCCACAATTTGGCGAAGTCTTCCCGATGGAACTCGAATAGCTCAAATTCCTCCAATCCATGATCAGGAAGTTGGTGTGGAAATCCAGAGGCAGATGGATTCAGAAGGACTGACTGCTCAGAAAGTTATTGGGAGAGCAAGCCTTCAGCAAAGTCCCCCTACTCGTTTTAGAAGTGCTAGCAAGTGTTGGAAGTCGGTTACTGAAGGCTTGCTCTCAAGTAAAATCTGAACTTCTCTATGGCGTTGATAAGCCCAACTCAGAAGATATTGAAGTGGTGGCGACATTCCCAACAGAAATTATGCTTCTTCTGAAAAACGCTGAGATTCATTTACTCCCAGCCAAAGCCGACCTGAATATAATCCTGTTATTTAAGCAAAGATTTTGGGAACTCTTTAAATATAAGGTATTGCTAAATCATCTAGTCATGCCAATTATGGGTATACCCTGATTTGGGGTAATTTTTCCATAATCTTCCCACCTCAGATTATTGCTGAATTTAGTATTGCATCAGCATGAGGTGTAACGACTCACCAGGATACTTAGCTAAACAAGAGAATGCAACAGAGTTTCAACAACAGGCGATTTCAAGTCCTTCCAGATCGGACAGTAGTAATTGCAGTACTAGTGATTCCTGCGATTAACCTCTGTCTGGCCAAGTTCTCAATGATGATCGCTTTTCAAGATGGGACATCAGCAATTTGGCCCACATCAGGTGTTTATTTAGCTGCTGTGCTGTTGCTGGGATATCGGATCTGTCCTGCTTTACTGCTAAGTGAATTGATTACTAATTTTTTATTTTTTTATAAGAACCCTCTGACCTGTAGCATCATATCTTTAAGCGGTATCAGTGATCCGTTAATAATAGGTTTTCTGATCAATTGCTTCATTAAACATCGCAATATCCTGGAGAGGGTACAGGATGTTTTCAAATTTATGGTGCTGATCGTGCCTTACCCTGCGATCAGTACGACCTTTGTAACTTGCGTACTTTGTCTAAGCGGTTACAGCCCTTGGGCAGAATATGGAAATGTATGGCGAAGTTGGTTTATCGGGGTTATTGCCGGTATCATCGTCGTTACACCAGTGCTACTATTATGCTTCCAAGGGCAACAGCAAAAGGGAAGATTCCATACACAAAAGATTGTGGAATTTGCACTTTTGCTCGTCTCATTGATTGTCATCAGTCGGGTAGCCTTTTGGGGAGAGTATCCCTTGGAATACATGATGATTCCACTGTTGATCTGGTCGGCTTTTCGGTTTGGACAACGGGAATCAACCCTGCTTGTGCTGATCATATCAGTGATCGCAGTCTACGGAACGGCTCACGGTTTCGGCTCATTTGTAAAGGGATCTGTTTTTCAATCTTTTTTGTTACTACAATCGTTTATTTGCGTGATTGTCCTAACAACCTTGGTTCTAACTGCTGTACTCAATGATAACAAGAAAGGACAGACTCAACTAACAAAGGCAAAGAATGAATTAGAACAACGTGTAGAACAGCGAACTGCTGAGCTAAAAGAAGCTAAGATTGATGCTGACATTGCCAATCAAGCCAAAAGCGAATTTCTTGCAAACATGAGCCATGAACTGCGTACACCGCTCAATGGTATTATTGGCTACGCTCAAATTCTACAGCGCTCTCTATCTTTAACAGATAAGGAACGCAAAGGCATTGACATCATTTATCAATGCGGTGCTCACTTACTAACTTTGATTAATGATATCCTTGACCTCTCCAAAATCGAAGCCCAAAAGATGGAACTCCATCCCAAAGACTTTGATTTTCCAAACTTCTTGCAAGGTGTGGTAGAAATGTGCCGCATTAAGGCTGAACACAAAGGAATTGATTTTAAATGTATATTCAGTGATCAGTTTCCCAATGGTATCTGTGCTGACGAAAAACGGCTGCGGCAAGTATTGATTAATTTGTTGAGTAATGCAATTAAGTTCACTGACTCCGGAAGAATCACATTCAAGGTAACAGTGCTCTATTCAGGGGAAACAACTGAAAAATTTGCTCAACTAAATGCAAAATCCAAAATCCGAAATTACAAAATTCGCTTTCAAATTGAAGATACCGGTGTAGGCCTGCGTCCAGAACAGATCGAGAAAATCTTCTTACCTTTTGAACAAGTTGGTAGCACCGACAAGCAAGCAGAAGGTACAGGGTTGGGGTTAGCTATCAGCCAAAAGATTTTAGCTCTCATGGGGAGCAAAATCAATGTAAAAAGTCAACTAGGTGTAGGGAGTAACTTCTGGTTTGAAGTAGATCTAGCACAGGCGCAGGAATGGATGCTAAACCCAAATGATGCTCAACAAAAGCGCATTATCGGCTTTCAAGGCGATAAACGGAAAATTCTCATTGTCGATGACAGTTGGGAAAATCGCTCAGTTGTGTTGAATTTGCTCGAACCAATAGGCTTTGAGCTATGCCAAGCGTGTAACGGTCAACAAGGATTAGATAAAACAGTTGAATTTCAGCCAGACCTAATTATCACTGATTTGGTCATGCCAGTGATGGATGGATTTGCAATGATCCAAAACCTTCGTTCCTCACCTGAGTTTCCAAAGATGGTGATTATTGCTTCCTCTGCTTCAGTATTTGAGGTGGATCGTCAAAAAGCTTTGGATGCTGGCTGCAATAACTTCCTCACTAAACCCGTATATGCAGAAGATTTGCTAGAGCAATTACAATATTATTTGCAGCCAAGATGGATTTACCAAAATGAGGATGAATTAACTCGCACGATCCCAGATGTCTCAACCAATGCAACGGAAATGGTTATTCCTCCTTCATCAGAACTCGTGGCACTTACCCTGGCTACTCAACGTTGTGACATTAGAGATATTAAAGCAGAAACAAAGCGTATCCAGCAGTTGGATACAAAGTATGGAGCTTTTGCTCAGCAAGTATTGGCACTGGCTGATGAATTTGAAATGGAAGTGCTCGCTGAGCTAATTAAGACACATATTCCTATTCATTAGAAAGGTACAAATAAACAGAAATATATAGGAAAAAGTCAAGTTAACTAAAAGTCAATACGGTTCTGCTTTCTGCCTTACTTCAATGATAAATATTTACTAGATTTACTTAAATAATATGAACAATATTACTCATAACTCTATTTTAATTGTTGATGACACCCTGAATAATATCCGAGTACTATTTGATATTTTAGATGGGGCAGGTTTTAAAGTTTCTGTTGTCAAAAGTGGTGAATTAGCGCTCGAAAAAGTACCCTTGATTCAGCCAAGCCTGATTTTATTAGATGTGATGATGCGTGGAATTGATGGATTTGAAACCTGTCGGCGTCTGAAAGCTGATCAAGTTACTAAAGATATTCCCATAATTTTTATGACCGCTCTTTCAGACTTAGAAAATAAGGTCAAAGGATTGCAATTAGGAGCAGTAGACTACATCACTAAACCCATTCAGATTGAGGAAGTGCTGGCGCGTATCAATCTACATTTAACATTGCGCAAGACACAAATCCAACTGTTCAATGAAGTCGCCGAACGTAGACAAGCGCAAGCTCAACTCCAGCAAACGCTAAAAGAATTACAACAAACCCAAACACAACTTATTCAAACTGAAAAGATGTCTAGTTTGGGTCAACTGGTTGCAGGTGTAGCACATGAAATTAATAACCCAGTAAACTTTATCTATGGTAATCTCATTTATGCTAACGAATATACCCAAAATTTACTGAAATTATTACAAGTCTATCAAGAGTATTATCCCAATCCTGTCCCAGAAGTACAGTTTGAAATCGAGGCTATCGAATTAGATTTTTTAACAAAAGACTTGTCCCGTTTACTAGACTCCATGACAGTCGGAGCAGAACGCATTCGTGAAATTGTACTTACTCTGCGAGTCTTTTCCCGACTTGATGAAGCTGAGAAAAAAGCTGTTGATATTCATGAGGGTATTGATAGCACTCTGATGATCCTGGCACATCGACTCAAGGGTAAGTTTGCTCACTGTGAAATTCAGGTTATTAAAGAATATGGTGATTTACCTTTGGTAGAATGCTATGCTGGGCAACTCAATCAGGTGTTTATGAATATTCTCAGCAATGCGATTGATGCTCTAGAACAAGGAAATAGGAAAAATAACCAATCCTCTACTCCCCAAATTTGCATTCGCACACAACTAGAGCAAACTCAGGTCAAAATCCATGTTACCGATAATGGGCCAGGAATACTAGAGCAAGTCAAACAACGGATCTTTGAACCCTTCTACACAACTAAACCCATTGGTGTAGGAATGGGTCTAGGATTGGCAATTAGCTACCAGATTGTTACCCAACTGCATGGTGGGAGATTGGAATGTATGTCACAGCCAGGACAAGGTACTGAATTTGTGATCGCAATTCCCATTAGGTTGGGTGAGAAAATGTAACTTAATTTCTATGCATCTCTACGCACTTACAAAAAATCAAATGCCCAGCCGTCTAATTTATCGGATAACTGAACAGGAATCGCGGTAGGTGTAAGAACTACCCCTGTTAAGGTGTACTAATATAGTACTAGTCGGAAGCCTTGTTCTTACGTTGTGTCCCTAACCCTTGAACCTAAAATTGAGCGCAAACATTATTTTTTTGCTTTCAGATTTTAATTAGTGTAGGGCCGAAACAGCGATTACTACGTTGAAAAAAACTTTACCTTAACAGGGGTAGTGTAAGAACCCTTTGATATCCTACACAGATCTTGCTTTTATCGCCCTCCCTTGCAAGGCAGAGGACAGATGGCAAATGGCAGAAGGTTTGAGATGATGGATTAGACCGAGATAAGAGGACTTTTTCCAACGATAAATTTTCACACCCACCCACTTAGTTATCCTTACGAGTTGCTTTCATTACAAAAAAAGTTGGATAAAGATCTCCACCAATTTGTTCCGAAGCAGGAAAGTCATACCCCTCTTCAAAATCGGCAATATCAAATTGTATCAAGAAATTTGAATTCAGATATTCAGATAGGGTGTGTGATGGTTCTTTCAGATTAATCAAGCCTCCATAAATGATTGAGTCAACAATTTCTTGCTTGAAATAGTTTTTCCCTTTTTTATTTTTTTCTAGAAATTGTCTTAATGGATGTTTGGTAAGATACACTAGCATTCCATTTGGTTTGAGAACACGTGCAATCTCTTTTAGGATTTTAGGAACATTGTATGAGGTTTGGAGTGCATATTTACTGACAACAATATCAAAGAATTTGTCTTCAAAAGGAAGATTTTCACCGCCAGTTATAAAAAATGCTCCATTTGGAGTTTTCTCTTTGGCACTAGCAATAAATTTCTCACACGGATCTATACCAGTAACAACAGCACCTTGTTTGGCAAAATATGCAGCATCAGTACCATCACCACACCCAACGTCGAGTAGTTTTTTTCTATCAACACAAAAATCAATTTTTCGATAGAAAGATTGATTTCCTATTTCATCTTGAACTTCTAGATTATTGCTATAAACATGATTAAAATCGTTGTACTGTTTGGCTACTACTGTATTTTTATTCACAGCATTTCTTCCCAGATTCAACATTTGCAATAATTGTTGAATTTTTTTTGAAGTTTGTACAACCGTAATTATTTTGATATATTTATTTTTATTAAAAAAAAATATACAAAGTGTTAAATATTACATGAACAACTGAAACTCTTCAGATACACTTTAGCTCCTTTCCTTACAGATATGTATTTTCAAAGGGTGTAAGGTGTAGGAACCCACGCCTGGTGATCGTGGGATTGGATCTCCTTTACAAAACAAAGTCAGAAGTAGGAAGGCAGTACCAATTAAAAAAAATTCATCGCCAAGCAAAATTGATAGAATATGTAATTGAAAATACAAAATACTTAAGTATAATTTTGCCAATGTTATAATAGCTTGATATTGACTTGCATCTACGATAAAGAAAACAACTATTTATATACATAAATTTGCTAGATTTCTGATGCGGGTGTGGACATCTATATAAAAGTATTAAATACAACAAGTATGAATAATCATACTAATGATAGATATCAAGCTAACAAAAATTGTGATAATCAAATTTTTTTCATTATGGCACGCGAACGCCAAGCATCAAGAATAGCAAGTTCTGCCGTCTCTGGGTGATCGCTCTTCGGGGCCTTCCCCGAACGCAGATATCCCACTTCTGTCACTTTCCGAATTAGTCTCTCACATTTAAAATATACAACCCACCACAAGTATCAAGCAATACTGCAAAGCTTATTGAATTTTGCAGTAGAACAAGGGATAGAGCCGAGATCCGTGTAAGTGCGATTCGTTCTGGAGAAACCCAGTGTCTGGGGGGATTCCAGGCGTTAGTAGAGTAATCCTTATTGGGATGAGTTCGCACTTTAATCCTCTACTGAAGCTAGTAATAATTTGTAAAATTTCTTCATTGGAATCATCTTGAAAATAGCACTAGTTTTTGATCTGTATTATTATTGATACAGATTTTTTGTTTTTGAATAACGCTCAAATACGGCTCTGCACATTCGTGTGGATCGGCCCAAGCGTACAAAATCTTGCAGGTCATTCCTCGCCTGCGATTACGGCAAGATATGACCCCCCCCCCCATCCATAAATGGATTCGCAAGTGGCTTGGACGTAGTATTCCCTTGCGCTGGCGCGTCTCGAAATACATATTTCTTCTTTTTCATAAGCGTTGTTGGGGGCTTGAAACCCGAGTGACCTTTATGCGATCACATGAAAATAGAGATCAGGGATCTCTCAAAGGCTGAGAGGCGATCACTCAACTATGCAAAGTTTCACCAATAACAGTAGCGAGTGTTAAAAATTGTTGTCACGGTGCGGTGACCTACAACATCGGATACTCCCGCATCGCCACATCAATCGTTACAATGTCATACGGTGGGTCCAAGGGTCGTCTATCTTTGATTGGAATTCGCACTGCCAATACCCCCATCTTAGTAGGCGTAGATCTAGCGAAGCTGTCACCAGGGGCAAGATGGGCTGAAAGTATTGCTATGTTAGTGGAAGCATAATATTGCCGTTTTTACGTGCTTATGCTTCCACTGACAAATACACGACTTTCACGTTGTACTCCTCTAATGTCAACTTCGCTATACCTACCCATGTTAAAGTTCACAATCTTCAAGACAACAGAAGATGGATTCCGCCACTTCCATTAAGCGAGATTCCCAAAACTCGCCTTCTAAAAAAACTATGTCATATGAGGGAAGATGCCCTACTGGAGCCCAAAGGTTATAAACTAGGTATGAGTAATAATTCCACTGCTCTTTTTTTCTCCATCCAACGCGATCGCCAAATTCGTTAAAACTTCTGACACCATACTTCTTTGTTTTACCCCATCTTTCACAAATGTTTTCATAAACGCTTTCATATATACGCTTTTGCACAGAAAAACCAAAGCGTCCATTACTATACTCGACCCATAACTGGTCAATAATGCGTAAATCTTCACAAGGGATATTTGTGATTGTGTTCATTGGCCAGTGATAGTTTATCGCCGCTAATACAACTCGCTTTGTTTCTTTATTGGCTTCCTTCCATTCTGCTGCTGCAAGTAGATTACGCAGTATAGAATAGTCTATTCCAGAAGATGAATTCATAGTTAAATCCTATAAGTAAATGTAATGAACCGCAAATATTTCCCTTAAGTCACGGCCAAAACGGTAATATTATGCTTCCACTAACATAGCAATACTTTCAGCCCATCTTGCCCCTGGTAACAGCTTCGCTAGATCTACGCCTATAAAAGAGTATTAAACACGCTGCGGTACATTCACGCCAACCCAAAGGCTGCTCAAATGCAGCAGGGGTTTTTTTATGACTTTAGCAACTATGGCACTCATGATCGGTTGAGTAATGATGGTATCACTCAATGGCATCCGGCGTTTTTGCAACTGGGGAGAACTCTGGAAGAATGCGCGGCGAAGTATCGCCGATTTTGCCAAAGATATCGACCACAGGCGAAACCAGAGAAAAAGAGCTTCTGGGGGAGTAGCTTTTTGCCGTCATTGTTGAAAAGTAAAAGCAAAGCAAAAAAGTCTCCAGGACAGATGAGTTTACCTTGGGACATCAGCACAGCCTAAGTAATGTGCCAAAGCATCAAGCATGACCTTAGTTTTAGTTGTACCAGCAACCTTTGCATATGCGTTCAGCCTTTCATCCAGTTCTGATGGAATTCGGACGCTAAATTGGGGTGAAGCCATGATAGTAATTTAATTCCCGACTGTACAGCACTGACGAGAGTGAATGACAATTCTATTATGTACTGTAATGGGGAAAAAGCTTTTCAGTTGGGTTATTAATGGAGTGAAGTGTATTTTTCAAGCGATCGCTCCAATACCACAAAAACCCAACTCCCCTTTACACGATACTGTGAGGAGTGCGATCGCCCGAGCGTCCGGGAACGCAATTCACCTTACACCATAACCACAGACATACTACATAATAGGACGCAAATGTTGCGTAAGCTATCCACCAAAAGAGCAGTGCTAACGTTGACCTTCCTGCAACAGAGTCAAAAACTGTTGCCAAGGTGCAGCATGACCGTTGTTCTCAATGACCAACCACCCCAATGATCCACAATACTTACCTTTAGCACGACCATTTGCTATCGCCTCATCAATCAACGCCATCTCAAGAGCAGTTGGCTCATCGATGTTGGTAGCTACGACTTGTTCTACAATCACAGCAACTTCTGGCTTATCCCCATTCTTTAAAGCATTGACAAAAGCACCAGTGATATTCACAAACGGTTCGTTCC
>CAZZVG010000104.1:0-803 GCA_964657295.1 Iningainema sp.
GCTGCCACGGGAAGAACTTTTAAAAGGCGTTGAAAATCGAGATAGTGTAGCGCGTGTCATTGACCAAGCTGAACAAGCAATTAAAACTTGGGAAGTTGTTTTTACGGATTTTCTGTCTCCACCAGAGTCGGCGGAAATTCAGATCAGCTTCAAGCGTTTAACAGACGTGCAATTAGTAGCGTGGGGTGGATATCCGCAAGCTGAACGCCAAAGAATAGCGATCGCCCGTTCCGAAATACCCCTAGACGAGTCCCAAGTCGCCGTTACCGCCTTGGACATTGCCGGAAATTTCCTCTTTGACACCGCCACTCACCGCGACTTTTTGGGCGCAATGCTGGGAACTGGTATTATCCGTGAAAAAACGGGGGACATCATTGTTTTAGGCGAACGTGGGGCGCAAGCAATTGTTGTGCCAGAATTGGCAGAATTTTTGGAGATCAATCTCCAACAGGTGCGATCGGTACCAGTAAAAACCCAACGAATTGATTTAAGCGAGTTAAAAGTTCGGGAACCGAAGAAGAAAGAATTAACCACCGTAGAAGCTTCTTTGCGGTTGGATGCGATCGCCTCTGCTGGTTTTGGTATGTCTCGCAGCAAAATGGTTGATTTAATTGACGCAGGTGATGTCCGCGTCAACTGGAAGGAAATTACCCAAGCCAGTTCTCAGATGAAATCAGGCGACTTAATTGCCATTCGCGGTAAAGGACGTTTAGAAGTTGGGGAAATCGCCGTCACTAAAAAAGACCGTTATCGCGTTCAATTGACAAGGTATATGTAGAATTATGAATTATGAATGATGAATT
>CAZZVG010000104.1:813-10110 GCA_964657295.1 Iningainema sp.
ATAATTTATAATTCATAATTCATAATTTCTTACGCTTTAAACTGTTTTTCCAAAAAATACAGCATAGTTTTTCGGGGAATGAATCGAGATAATCTGCTGACGAAGTGAGTGGTAATGCCGCCAATGACAACCATTGAATCCCCCCTTTCTAAAGATCGCAGGCATTGGCGCACTACTTGGTTTGAAGTCGTATTTGTTCTACCTGCAAGCGCTGGTGGGAAATTAGCTTCTGTAAAAAAGTTGGTTTCAACTGGTCCTGGGCAAACCACTAGTACTTGTACGCCATAGTTACGATTTTCTGCCCACAGTGCCTGACTAAAACTGACAATAAACGCTTTGCTGGCAGCATAAACAGAAAGGTAAGGCATCGGTTGAAATGCGGTAAGGGAGGATAAGTTGATAATGCTTCCCGAACCACGTTGCCGCATTTCTGGCAAAAATTTATGAGTTAAATCCACCAATGCCAGAACGTTCAATTGCACAATCTTGACTTGCCGTTCTCCGTCCCGTTGGGCAAAGTCGCCATAGTCTCCAAAACCAGCGTTATTGATTAATAAGTCAATTGTCAATCCTTTGGCAGTGGTTGTATCATAAACCTCTTGAGCCGCCGCAGGTTCTGTCAGGTCTTTAACTATAATGTCTACTTGAATTTTGTGTTGTTCTTGTAGTTGTTTTGCCAATTGGTTCAGTTTCTCTTCTGAACGAGAGACAAGAACGAGATTTGTATTGCGTGCAGCTAGTTCCTCAGCAAAGGCTTTACCAATACCACCAGAGGCACCAGTAATTAAAGCAGTTGACATTCTGGGTTCTAAGATTGTTTCTTTAATTAGCTTATAGATATTAACGATTTTAACAAGAGTTGCTAGAAGTTTTAACCGCCCAGAGCTATAGACCAATACAGTTGCTGTTAGTAGTATTCCCTGTTGATCCCCCAAGCCCCCCTTTTTAAGGGGGGTTGGGGGGATCAACGCCTTAACTGAACCGTATTGAACCATAGACCCAACAAAGCAAAAGCTGTACTCAGTAGTATGTGTATTCTTTAATTATAAGTGGTAATACTAAAATCATAAGATACAGAGTGCTTTTATGTTCAGTAAAATTAAATGGGCAGTTATGCTTTTGACAAGTGCAGCTGGGATGCTTTGGTTAGTAAATTTACCCTATCCGATGATTCGGTTGCCCATTGCTAAAACAGCACCAATCCTGCTGTTACCTAGCTTCATTAGTATGGATCATCATTATAGAGGGGCAATTAATTCTCTGGAGCAAGCGGATCAGCTAGTTAATAAAGCTACAAGCCCTTCTGATATTGAGCGGGGTGGAGAGAAAGTCAAAGAAGCACAAAAAAACTTGGATAATCTGCCAGTTTGGTTTTTGGGTTACTATCCCCAATCGTACTGTAGCTTATTTGGTTGCACTTGGAAGTTTACCTTAGATGAGTTTGAAGAGGCTCGTCGCCGGGTGGCACGGATGGATGCTCAAGTTTTTCAAGAAAAGAATGCTTTGACGCCACAGATGCAAGCAGAAAAGGCATTCTTGGAGGCAAAGCAGCAATATGAACAAGCAACAAATCCACAAGACAAGCAGAAAGCGATCGCCGCAATGCAAACAGCAATTGATACTCTAGAACAAATTCCCAGAGAAACACTAGCACAGAAAACGGCACAAACTAAACTACCAGCTTACAGGCGTGATTTTGAGAAGATTACCAGTAGCGCTGTAGGTAATAACCAAACTGGCACGTTAATCGAAGCAGCGAAGCTATTTGCCTTGCAAGCTGCACAAGCATCGCAGAATCCACCCCATACAGCAGATGAGTGGGGACAAATTGAAACCTTGTGGTTACAGGCAATTGATCGACTGCAAAAGATTCAAGTTGGAGAGACGAATTATCTAGAAGCACAAAAGTTACTGGCAACATACCAGACTAACGTGGGAATTGCACAAACTCGAAGGAAAGCAGAAAGCGAGTCACAAGAAATCCTCAAGCAGGCTAATCAGCAAATCCAAAGATTGATTGCTTATCCTCCCTCCAACCCCCAGCAGTTGAAAGGCGAGATCCAGGGGATTATCAATCAACTGAACACTGTCAAACCAGGGACAACGACCTACGCCGAAGCGAAACAATTGCTGTTATCCGCACAGAACAGGCTGAAGTCGCGAGGCTAGAATTTTTTACAAAAGTTAACAAAAACTAGCGTGCGTATTGAGTAAGTACCTTTGGCACACCTCAAGTAAATTAATTACTTCGAGGATTTGCTTTTTTAGAAAAATGTATGCTATTATCGTATAGATAAGGACGTATAGCTCAGTTGGTTAGAGCGCTACGTTGACATCGTAGAGGTCACTGGTTCGAATCCAGTTACGTCCATGTTTTATTGAAACCGACGAAGCTACAGCAATGTGATTTAAACTTTGAGTTTGCCGTAACGGCAAGGTTATGGTTTAAAAATCCGGCGGCAAGGTTATGGTTTAAAAAGTTAGCGCAATTAAATTTTCAACTTGAGGCTCGTTCAAGTTGGGCTAAACAGAAAAATTTTTCTGTGCTTGTTGTAATGTGGCACGGACTTGTTTGTACCTGAAATATCCAGGGTTCGTCATTACTTGAGACACACGAGTTTCTGAGGGGTATATACCATCGTTAAAAAACTTTGCCGAAATCTGTTGAACTTCTTGGCAGGATTGTTCTACGCTTTTGAGATGTAATGCTTTGCGATAACTAAGGTGAAGAGCGGAAATAGCCCGACATAAATCTGGAAAGTGCTTGAAAATAGTACGTCTATCATATCCTAGACGTTGAGCAACTTCCTTCATTGTTGGTGGTGGTATTTCGGCAGTCTCTAAAATAGCTACTAACACATGGAGTACAAGCTCTTTTTTGAAAGACTTCGGAGATCTCCTCGGTTGACGCGATGGATTTTGAGAAGAGCGAGGTATTTTCTCAATCGAATTACTGATATCGGACGATGTCAGGAAATCTAATAAGCTGATCCCAAGAAGGTGACAAATTCTCAATTGAAGATCAAATTGGGGTAAAACTTTCCCTGTAAGCCACATCCAAAGGCTGTTCTTGGGTACTCCAAATATACGAGCAAAGGCGGCGGCATTGCCCAATGCTACTAAATCTATAGCTATACCTAGAGATTTCGCAATGTTTTCTTTTGGGGGTGGAGATAGCAGATCTGGGGTAGCCGCAATTAATTCACCGACAGTTTCAGCGACCCAAGTTAACAGGTGCACCTCTTCGGTGGAGAAGGCTTCGCTGTGATAACTGGAAGCCATATCCTCCCTTCTAGTTAACCACTTACCACAATTTGAGCAGTATCCAGGCTGCGATCGCCAACTTAGCAGTGGTAATGTTGCTTGACAGTGAGGACACCTGTCTTCAAGAAATTGATAATGCTTACCACAGATTTTAACGGCATTAAATGTCCAAACCAATGGTTCATAAATTTCTTTACCCGATAAAAGCCACTCCTGATAGCAAGCAGGACACCAAGCTTTATAAGAGCGAAACAAACCTCTGGGTGAAATGATGTTACTCCAAAAAAGCAAGGTGAGAAAGTGCAAATTTCTTTGCAGAGTAACTTTTTCAAGCGCCTGGACAAAATCCATAGCTATGAAACCTGTGCCGTTCAAAGCTGTAGAACGGTTAAACAAAGCGCGTAATGCTCTACTAGTAGTATTTTTGACAAATACTTGCTCTATTCGTGAAGTAATTACTCTGGATATTAATATTCCCGTCAGCACACTGTGAGACAGAGCTAGTCGAGCTATATAGCTCGTCAAGCTTTCCATTAATGGTGTGCTAATGCCTATTGGTTTTAAGTGATTGAGAAAGCTGCGTTCAAGAATCAGAGGTTCGTCAATATCCCACAATTCGCTGCTTTTGTAGATATAACTTGACATACTTTATTTTTCTCACTCGATTTCATAATCAATGAAGATGTGTAATTTCCTCTCAGATGAGAGTGCATTTTTCTTAGTAATGTTTATATTATTCGTAGCCAAGTTCAAGTCTGACTTTTCTTAATTCTTCTTGAGCATGTGAGGTCATAAGGATAGATGGTTTGGATAGAAGTACTTGAATATTAGATGAATTGGGTTCTTGACCTGATTCATGAACTTTGAAAGCAGCATTTCTGACTTCTTGATATTTTAACTTGATTATTTCGGCTTTATAGTCTTTATAGCGCTTTGAGATTTGATAACAAATTGTTGGAAAAAGACTATATAATCTCTCGCTACTTTTATATCCTAGACTTTGGGAAATATTTAACAGTGGTCGTGGTGGTTCTTCATTAAGCGCTGCTTCGAGTTTTTCTTGTAAGTCTTTCTTTTTGTAATGATGAGATTTAGTGATAATTTCAGCGGATAAGTCGGGAAAGTTAGTACGGATGGTAGAACAATGGCATCCAATTCGTTTTGCAATTTCATTTATGGATGGTGGAGGTAACTCTTTAAGTGCTTCGGATAAAATGTGTTGGGCTTTATCTAGATCTGAGTGTTTAAAATTTGGTTTCTTTCGTTGCTGTTTTCTGTAGTTATTACTTTGTGCAGAATTACGTATGCGTAAATTAGCTAAAATTGTACCTGGTGATTTGAGGAAAAAATCAAGTAATGATATTTCCAGATTATATGTAATTTTTAAAATTTTATTAAGTTCATAAGATTGATGATGATTATTATTAATCCAACTATTCAACAAAGAAGATGATAAATCTACTACCCGAGCAAATTCGCTTAAGTTTCCCCAACATATATTATTAATACAAGCCACTACATTTTGTTTAATTGCTTCGGGAGATGGAGAAGATTTCAGACTAGGAGCAAATGTAATTAACTCAACAATATTGTTTACTACAAAGGTTTGCCACTGAGGATATTCTGTTGATAAATTAAGATTAACAATAGCTTTACTTTTAGGAATATCACCGAGGCAGCCGACGCATTTTTGACAATATCCTGGTCGTATTTGTCCAGAAAGAGGAGGAAATTGCTCCCGACAGTGAGGACACCGATCTATTAAACGTTGATGATGCTTAAGACAAATATTAATAGCAGTAAATGACCAATAAAGTGGTTCGTATAAGGTTTGATTATTTTGATGCCATTCTTGATAACAGAATGGACACCAAGCTTGATAACGACGTATTAAGTGTTTTTGAGAAATCACATCACGCCAAGTCAACATTGTTAGAAAATGTAAGCCTGAGCATAATGTTCTAAGCGCAAGAGCTTTGACCAAACTCTCTGCCATCTTTCCAGTGCCATTTAGTGCATGGGTTCGTTGACCATAAATTTTTTCAAGGCTCTTATTATGTCTTCCTAACACATACCCAATATCTAATAGTGGTGCAATTTCACTTAAAATCAGCATTCGAGGAGACACATTATGAGCAATAGCAAGTCGTTTGACATAACTTGTCAAACTCTCGACATCCGGTGTCCCCACACCAATAGGCTTTAAGTGAAATAAAGTGCTACGTTCTGGAATAGCGGGTAGTTCCAAATCCCATAACTCGTAGATATCATTTACGTCAATTGTCATGCTAATTCACCCCCACTGGGTCTCTTTGAGGATTTCTTTGACCCACACTGCGATTTCTAGACTCTCGCTGCCTAGCTTGCGCTTCTTTTTTCGGTAATGGTGCAGGTGAGACATTCTCTTCACTCTTGAGTTGTGCTAATTTCCTCTTACCGTTTTCCAGATCCTCACGTATTTTTTTACGTTTGTAAGGAGCAAGTTCACCCTGTTTAAGGTGCTTGGAAAGCAATGAAGTACAATCATCATTTATGCATGTACGAAGCGAGCGATACAACCAGCCATGAAAAACTCCTATGGAGCCAATGGAGTAATCTATAAAATAATCAATGCTATTTTCAAAATCGGGTGCTTTTACAAGAGGCATATGTTGTGCAAAGGTTAATACCACCTTTTTAAACTCTCCATAATCTGCTTTATTTTCCTTTTCATATGGTGCAAAATGAAAATCTTCACTACGTCTACCTACTTGTCCAGTCAAAGTTGGGCAGTTTAGTAATTCATAAGTTCCAAATAAGACGTGGACTGTTTCAGTAAGATTAGCAATAGACTTAATCCAGTTCATTTGCTCCAGCATTTGTCGCGCTCCAGCTGTTGCAAAAATATGTTGCCCCTCATCGACCATAAAAGCTTCTAGCTCACGATGTCTAAACACCTTTTCCATCGCTCGACGTAATGTTCTGGCATTACGACTTCTTGAGCCTTTTGGTTCAAAACTATTGTCGTCACTATCTGAAATATGATAGTCAACTTTATATTGAATTAATACTTCTTTGAGTGCTTCTAATACCCTTTCGTAGTAGTCTAAATGGCTAAACTTACCGCCTTCTGGTGCAGGTACTTCAATTCCAGCTACAGCTATTTTGCCTGGTAAGATAAGTAAATCATCTAAAAATGTTTCCATTAAAACTTTTTGTAAACGCTTTCTTAGAGTTGTTTTACCTACACCTGTAACACCAAAAACAAGATATACTAGAGCATCATCTGGAGCTAAAATATTTTTCACCAGTTTATTTGATATTTCTCTCAGATTTCTGTGAGGAACCACAACCTTTTTCTTAAAGTAATCTAACCTCTCTGAGGTCGAAGCATTTAAAAGTTCCGGAGGGAAAGAACGTTCACTGGTCATAACCACAGATCCTCATCACTATAAGGTTTGATTTCGTTTAAATCATCATTATCAGTTTCTGCTTCGTTGTCGGTAAAAATGTGTTCAATTTCCGCTTCAGTATCAGGTATACTGACATCAGTAACGGCAGGTACTTGAGGAGATAACCTATTCTCAATCAGGTTTCGTACATCTTGAGCAGCTAAATCTCGCTGGTGCTGTAACAATAATTCCTCATACTTTTCAGTATCTTGCAAAAGTTCTACGATTCCACTAGCATCATTACGGGATGAGTTGCCGTAAAGTTTGCGCTTTTGCCTGAGTATAAGGGATGCAATCATTACCTGTCGCTCTGAGTAACCCTGATGCTTGGCATAATTGTTTGAGACGCAGCGCACCCAAATTCCGCTAACATAAGCGTAAGCAGTCCCCCAATCGAAGGGGTCGTAACGTACTGGAACTTCCTTGCCTTCAACATCGCAGGCACGAAAGTGAGATGTATCAACAGACCAGTAATCGAGATAGTTAATTCTCACTCCACTACCAGGTTGGACTTTTGCTGTACCCTTTGTTGTTGATGGCAACGTTAAAATTATGAACTGGTCGTCGTATTTAATTCTTTGATGTGATCGAGAACCACTGTGTAAAAGTCCAGACGCAAAAGTTTGAAGAGGAGAAAGCCCTTCGAGTGCAGGATGCTCCCTTTGGTCGTAAGCACCGTAACAATACCCATTGGCAAAGTAATCATAAAACTCATTAAGCGTCCAGATAGCCAGCTTTTTGGGGTTATTTTCTGATTTAACTAGGCGGACATACTTTGTAATTTGGGTATTGCCTCTTAAGTTGTTGATCAACTGTGTGTTGTTAGTACCAAACCAACGCTCAATAATGGAGCTAAACCTGGGCATATCTACTGGTCGATGCATCTTAGTTGCTTCAAACCGAGCCAAAAGAGTATCAAAGTAAACGCTCTTAAACTCTTTACCATTATCCACAATGATGGTTTCGGGGAAGCGTCCGAAACGAGAGACGCAGATTCGCAGCACCATCATGCAGGAACGGTACGAAGGCGCATCGAAGGTGATATAAACAGCCAGAATGCGTCGGGAATAGGCATCTATCATCGCCGTTAGCCAAGGTCTACCAAGATTTTTACCTGTACGTGGACAGACAATTTCTATATCAAGTAAGGTATGGTCAATGTGAACAATCTCGAAGGGTCGGTCTCCATGACGAGGTGTAGTCACCTCAAGCTGCCAGCACGGAGGTAGATTTTTATTAGCAGCACGGGAACCAAGGCGTTTCTTTGTCTGTTTGTGGTCTGCACACTTCCTGATTCGTCGGTAGAAAGTTATATGGCTGGGACAATCTTCGATTATTTCTCCCGCTTTCTGCGCTTGCGACCAAGCCGTTTTTAATTCTTCATAAACCGCCCAAACATTCTTTTGTTTGAAGGTTTCGTAGTGTTTTTCGATTATTTTGTCGATCAGTTCCCAAGCTTTGTCTGAGTATCTAGAAGTGGGGTTTCCCCTTCGTCCGTCTATTAGCCCAATCAAGCCACAGCCGTATATTTCCTTAGCCTTGTTATACTTTGCTTTCCAAAATCTGATTGTCCGAACAGATGTTGTTTCCTCGAATGGAGGCTCTCCATGCAGGTATGGTAGAAGTATTTGGTAGCGCCGCGACGCTTCTTCTAAGGCATTTGGACTTGCTTGGAGGAAAATTTCGGAGATTTTCTCAGAAACACTAAGTTCGGCTTCTTCTTGAGAAATACCCTGAATTTCTCCAAGGTGAAGCAGTTTGTCAAATTCCGCATACGAGAGTGAAATTAAACCATCTTCTCCTTGCAAATAAATTTGTGTTTCTCCCTTTGTAGTGACGGTGAAACCTTTACCATCCCAGATCATAGTTGCGCCTGCCTTAACATTAAGAACTTGCAGGCTGTCAGTAACAGTGCTGGTGCGTGAATTAACGGCTATAGAGTATACTTTTGCTGTTGAAGAGTCGCGGAATATATGCACCTGGGCTTGCTCCATCAAAGGAGCAGCCGACAGGTCAACATAAATCTTTTCTGCTGCAATTAGAGCATTAATATCATCTGAGTTAGCTTCTTTTACTTCAGAGCGTATTTGGGCAAAGGTAATTCCTGGATTTGAGGCAACAACTGCAAAGACAGTCGCGGCGATTTCTTCGCCTACAATGTACTCTTTATCGAAATAACCTCTTAAATATTTAAGATTACGGTATTTAATCCAGTCAATTTCGCTACTAGAACGCAGTCGATAATAAACACCTAATTTTTGCGCGTATTCTTCAGCATAGAGATTATGCCACTTACCTTTTTCTCCTTTAATGTAACGGTCAGGATATTCAACAGCAAGTTTTTCTAACTTTTCTTCTGGTTTCCATTCTTCAAACCCTACCAGGTTTTTTCGGATAATAAAGAAATCTGGTACGTGTACAATCGTACAGTTTTTTCCCCGAATAGATTTAACTTTTAAGGTAAATTTATATGCCTGATCCCAATATTCAAGAACATCATCATCGTACTCGTAAAATAACTCAATTGCTGGCAGTTCTACGGTACGTGATTCAAATAAAGTAATACAAAGAAAAAGTAAACAACAACAAAATTTAGGTGCTT
>CAZZVG010000105.1:0-10001 GCA_964657295.1 Iningainema sp.
AAGCCGAATGGAGTTAGAGTCCGGTTATAAGCTCCACTCCTGGCGATGCCAATGCGGAACAAATCGGTATGTGCTAGTAAATTTACTGTCGTGAATGCACCGTAAGAGTGTCCGCTAATACAAAGACGCTGGGGGTCGGCAACACCGCGCTTGACGACATAATCCACTGCGGCAGAAGCCCCGGCAATCAATTGCTCTACATAAGTATCATTTGGTTCTGCATCACCTTCTCCAATAATTGGTAAGGTGGGACCAGAAAAAACTGCATAACCTTGAGTCAGTAGAAATAACACAGATGCGCGACTGGGACGACTAAAAGTATTTTCAGCCGTAGTCAATTGTCCAGCAAATTCTCGGTCTTTAAATTCCTCTGGATAAACCCAAAATATCATCGGTAGAGGACCATCGCGGTTGGCATCATAGCCTTGTGGCAGATACAGAGTCGCTGATAGCTGCACTCCGTCTGCCCTTTGGTACTGCACCAACTCCTTGTGAATACCAGCCAGTTGCGGTGCGGGATCTTGGTAATCAGTCAGCGCTAGGTAAGAGTGGCTATCGCTCCGAGAAAACAGAAAATAGTTCGGTGGTTCAGTTTGAGACTGGCGGCGAGTAATCAGAGTTTGTGCTTCGTCATCCAGAACGTAGTAAATGTCTTCAAAATAGGGGTCTTGGCACTGCCATAAGCGTTTCGTTTGTCCTGTTGCCAAATCCAGGCGATCTAAAAACGGATACACGCC
The DNA here is from genome assembly GCA_964657295.1 of Iningainema sp. GTDB lineage: Bacteria > Cyanobacteriota > Cyanobacteriia > Cyanobacteriales > Nostocaceae > Rhizonema. The sequence goes on from CAZZVG010000105.1 coordinate 738, forward strand.
GTTGGGAGATGCACCCCGACCACTAAGGTAAATAGTTTGACTGTCTGGTGAAAACCGTAGAACCTGATATCTGTAAGGTCCCGGCTTCATCATTGGTGAGCCTGGGCTACTATACTTATCTTCATAACTGCGGTCAAATAATAATTGTGGCGGTGTTTCGGGTTGATGGGGATAAATGCGCCAAATGCGCTCACTTCGAGTATCATACCACCTTTCACTCACCAGCGCAACATCCTCTTTACCCCAAGCAATGCCTTGGCAGCGATACTGAGATTGCCACAGTTGCTTTGGTGTATCGGTAAAGGGAGCATCGAGCATAAACAACGCATCTCGGTACGGGACTTCATGAGTGGGATCGCCGTCATCTAAAGCTTCCAACCAACACAACGTCGCTTTTGCGTCACTGCGCCAAGATATGTCTCTCCGCCCTGTCCGCACTTCGTCAAATTTGGTAGTCCGGGGGTTGTAAAGGGGGATATCAGTTACCTTGTAAATTAAATTACCTACATTGTCGATTATTTCAATGCTTTTAGGAAAGTAGCTAACTGGAACTTTGTAAGAAAACGGTCGGTGTAGCGTGTTCAGTAAAATAAACGTGCCATCACTAGAGGGTATGGCTTCGTGAATCAGACTTGGAGATCTTAAGGGAGTGCGGCGACCATCAAGAGTGAGTGTTTCCAATACTGAGGTTAAATAATATTCAAATAGTACCTCATCATATGGATTTTTCAGTAAATTGGTGTATGTACGAGCAGGGCTTTTCTGGCCCAAGTTTTCTTGAATAATTGGTCCTGGGGGAACATTTGGTTCAATGGGAGGTTCACCGCGATCGCTCTTGATAAACTTACAGATCAGGACTTCATTTGACAGCCAATGATATGGATTTCCATAAGCTGCGTTGAGAATTGGCTCTGTTAAGCGTCGCTGAATTCCCTCATTGAGATCTAAAACCCACAGTTCCAATCCCGTCGCTTGGGTGATGGTAAAAGCAAGATATGAGCTGTCAGGGGACCATTTCAAGAAATCAACTAGGGTATTTTCCAGTTTGAAGAGCGCGAGCTTTTTCTTGGCGTTGGGAGCGATCGCCCTAACTTTGATACTCTGGTAAGGGTTACGGCGAGCGGAAGCATTCGTTTTCGGATTCAAGATCAGCCCGGCTAAAGCCACCTCTGGCTCTGCCAACAAGGCAATGGGAACTAATGAAGGTTGCTCCAACTCTACCAACCATTCCCGATTGGGAGACAGCAGAACCTGTGGAGGCGGTGGAGTATCGAGAATTTGGTGAATCGGATCTGGGGGAATTTGCCAGAGTTGATCAAAATTAGCTGTATTATTCATTCTGAAGTGATGGCGATCTCTATTCTCCCTTTGTATCATGACAACGCTAGAATGCTTTTGCTATTCTTACACTCAGTCGTAAAATTGTGAAGATTGCATTGCTTCTGTGGATCTTCCTATCTAAGGTGGACAAACCGTCATTTTCGAGTTCGGTTACACTCACTCTTGTTATAGGATTGAGCCTGCTACATTAGTCTATAGAAGTATAGAAAACGCAATTAGCACTCTTACTACGATGAAAGATCTATCAAACCGGAACCCAGAATTTTTTGGCAGCGAAGCATCAAACAGCAACATGCTGTGGCAGTATGTCCAATCAATGACTCCCGATACAGTGGCTCAATTATCCCAGCCTTCCTCTGTGGAAGTGTTTCAAGCAATGGAACGCACCATCGTCTCAATGTTGGGTGGTTTACCTTCCGAGCAATTCAATGTCTCGATTACCACCAACCGTGAAAACCTTGGAAGGCTTCTTGCTGCTGCTACGATGAACGGTTACTTTCTCCGCAATGCTGAACAGCGAATGGTATTAGAGAATTCTTTACAAGTAGTAGAAGCAGGTTCAGAAGATAATGCATGACGAGCATTCAGCTATCAGTGAACAATCTTAGAATTTGTCGGGTGGGGAATGCCTCATAAACTTTGTCTGCATCTATTACTGGTAGACATTGCCCACCTTCTCAAATTTCTCACTCTCGACTAGCATTGCTATACCGTGTCGTTAGCACTCAGCTAGAGAGTGCATGAATTAGAGGGAGGGATTTTGGCGGAAATGGTTGACACTCCTGATATTGAGGAGTAAAATTTTTGTGTGAATGAGTGAAATTCTGTTTACCTTCTTAATAAAATAATTATTTTCATCATTTAAAGTATAGTGCGATACGTTGCAACGGCTTAAGCCGTATCGCACAGTTGTCTAAAGCATAGATTTGTCACTATGACGTGCCACATTTTCAAGAGTTTTCAACGAGTAACCTTGTAAGTAAGATGGACGACCTTCTTCTTTTTCTGATCAGTGCTGGTATACTGGTGATCTACCTTGTATTTTCAGCAATGACTGAAATGGGCACTAAGCTACCGTGGAAGAAATAGTGCCTTAAAGAATTAACCAGCCAATACTCCTCGTTCGTCAAGTATTAGTCTGTTACCCTGATAGATTTGCAGCCTGCCGTTTTCTGTAACTCGATAGAGATACTGTTTGTTGCGGAACTCGTAGCCGAGAAATCGACATGGTGTGACACCATCCGCACAGGTTGTGTGGATAGTTTTGCCAGTGAGGCGAACAGAGGCACCTGTTTTCACACTTCTTCCGTAGTATGTAACGTTATTGCAAGTGACATTTCCTTCCGGACAATTATTAGTAATTTTAATGTTGTAACTCTTAGTCTTAAAAGTTTCAGCCATAGCAGTACCCGACCAAAGCGACAGGGTAACAATTGGCAACAAAGCAAGCAAGCTGACAGATTTTTTGTAGTTTAGCATTTTATATCTCTCAATTATCTAAAAATCTCCGATACGTGTGGAAACCGTGCGTTTTTAAACCACGGATGAAACACGTTAGCTCATTTTAATGAGCGTCAAGCTATGCGCCATGAGTTATAGGGTTGAAATTTGCAATCACATGTCACAGCACTTTGAGTAAGTCGTTTACCAGTCTTGAAATTGTGCAAACTGATTGTCTTTCTTGCTAGGTTTTTCTGAGTAGGCAAAGAGAACCCTTAAGCAATCTCATAATTCTCATCCTGCAAGAAAGTTTAGGAACGTTTTGACTCGGCAAACAGAGGTGAATACAGCCGGTCAATATTGGCTGCGCGTAAGGCTTCATGGACAAATGCGCCGTCATCGTCAGGGAAAACATCTACTTGCCGATTTTCCGGCAACCGAAACAGTTCTGGTCGTTCCATTGCCAACTTGAGCAGCCGCTTGGTCGGTGCTGAGGGGTGAATTTCTCCACTCTCGTATTTTTCAAACGATTTTTCACCCGTACCGAATACCTTGCCCGCTTCGCGTTGCGTCAAGCCACATCGAATGCGAATGGCACGGATCACCACAGGCACGAACACTTTTTCCCCGTGGGCTAAAGCCTTTGCCGTGCGCCGCGCCATATCTGCGATCTGATTGTCTTCATCGACCAATTGCCCTTCCTGGTCGTCAGGATCGTCAAGCGAACACCACCAGCCTGGTTGCAAATAGGTATAGGTTTTTCCCTCGATCTTGAACGACACGGCTTTTTCACCACGCGTCATGGGCCGACCCGATTCCACACTCAGTATTGTATTGGGATAATTTCTTGGATTCTTTCCCATAGTCACGCCTCCTTAAAACTGATCAAAAACAGGGCTTGCCGCGCATCGAGCGTAAATTTGACATAAAGCGTTCGTTTTCTAACCTTCGGTTTGTAAACATCCTGCCAAATCTTGTGATCAGCTATCGATGTCATAGACTTCTCGAAATCCGCGAGCGTCAAAGCCTGAATGACGGCCACGACCTCGCTATCATCCATATCTAAATCATCCGCGCCCTGTCTTGAAACAAAGGAGCGATTGAGATTCGCTGGGTCGGCAAACGCTGCTTTAATATCAGCGAGCGCGTAGTGTTGCTTGAGCTTCTCCATTCATACCACCACACCCCCATTATGGGGGATTCTGTCGTTAAAGTCAATATCCACCCCCATTATGGGGGCTTACCGGATTGATAACTGCACTTGCTCGCGCAGCGTCACCCGTTCCGTCAACTTCATCGGCATACTGGCGAATCAAGTGGAAAACAGTTGCTTGATGTGGTAATAACTAGAGCAGTACATTGATACAATGGGATTTCAACAGCCGCAAGTGACAGAATCAAAAAAGCTACGAGTTATATCCTACCTAGCACCTAACTGGTTTAGTTTCTACAAAGAAATAGTCGCCTATCTAGGTCGCGTGTTGGAAATCGAAACACAACTTCACCAAGGAGAATGCGATCCACTAGAAGACCCCTTGTTATTACAAGATAAACTTGACTTAGCATTCATTTGTGGATTACCTCTGATTCGATATTCCGGAAGTGTCCCAAACCAGTTACAACCGTTAGTTGCTCCAGTGATGCAAGCACCACGGTATCAAAACCGTCCCATTTATTTTTCCGATGTGATTGTTAACGCTGCTAGCAATCTAAAAACTTTTACGGATTTAAGGGGGAAAACGCTGTGCTACAACGATCTCGGCTCTAATAGCGGTTATAATCTTTTGCGTTATCGGTTGATTGAAGGCGGAGATCCCCAAGATTTTTTTAGTCAGGTTATACAGTCAGGTTCTCATCAGCTTTCAATTCGCTGGGTAGCTGAGGGACTGGCAGATTGCGCCGCAATTGATAGTATTGTCTTGGAACAAGAACTACGCCACATCGAATCCTATCATTTACGAGTGGTAGAAGTACTTGGACCTTCTCCCATGCCACCCTTAATCGTATCCCAACATCTCGACGCATCCTTAATTCAACAGCTTCAATCCGCTCTACTTCAGCCAGATACGCAACTACAAGCCGCGATGACACAAGTGGGAGTTCAGCGTTTTGCTACAATGCAATTGGAAGACTATAAGGTACTTGCTGAAATTTATAATCCGAATTTTCAAGCAGGATATCAGCTCGACTTTATCCATTCATGCGGCATAGCCCAAGATTATCGTTAAGAATCATTGAGGTGAAAGAAACTATGGTTAGCCAAAAAACGATAGATATCTATCAGGCAGATACTACTCATTGTCGTACTCCTGCAAACGAGACAGCCATTCCATAGCTTGCCGTTTTCTATCTTCAGGTGTGTGCGGCGACTTAACAAACCGATCCACTACCCCAGCAGTCACCAGTTGACCGAGCGGCCCCTGAGATATCAGACTTGGGAAATCGGACATCTCCCCAAGCTGTACAAGGCGGCTATCTCCTGACTCTGGATTGCGGAAACAAAACACTACATCACCGAGGGCAGCATCGGGCAAAGCATCCATTAGAGCTGGGTTGTGGGTAGAAAGCAGCACCCGCAATTTACGCCGCTCGGCAATATCCCGGATGCTGGCGAGTAGATGCTTGGCGCGATTGGGATGAACGCCGTTGTCAATTTCCTCAATGACTACCAGACTACCAACGGTTGCCGATAGCATAGCAGCCGCGATCGCTAACACTCGCAAGGTGCCATCGGATAACAATGCCGCCTCACAATAGCGACGGGTATTGCCAAAGGTTTCTGCCAGTTGCACCATCACTTCATCCCTTGGGCCGAAAAGAAAATCTAGCCCATCTATAGCCTGTTCTGGTAGACTCTGGATAAAGTTCAAAATTGCCTGTTGATTTTCGGCTTGGTTCTCCCACAAGCGAAACAGAACGCTGGAAAGATTAGTTCCATCTTCTTGTAATCGCTTATCAGACTTGAAGCTGTACTCGCGCATTTTGGCGGGGACGGGATCTAGAAACAGGATGTTCTTTAAGACTCGTTGATATTCGCGGACGTTTTCTGGAATACTCTTTTGAGATTTGGGGTACTTTGCATCAAAACGGGCAGGGGTGTCTAATTGTACGAATATGGCCATTTGATCGCTGCACGTTACTCGTGGCTTGTTCTTCCCCTTTTTAAAGTTGTTATATGCCACATCAACATCAGTCCCTACTCCTTGAGAAGGCTGATCTAGGTTATATAGTGGGACAAGACTAGTCGATCCAACGATTCGCTCACTACTGATGTGCAGTTCTCCGTCACGCACATTCAGGGTTATATCAAGTTGGTTCCACTCTGTTAAGTCCAAACGGCAACCGAGGGTAAAGCTTGACTCTCCCCGATGGCACAAATCATTTACTCTACCGCGTACAACGCGCTCTGCATTATTCACCGCATATTGAATGCTGGAGAGTTTTTGTCCTTGTGCCAGCCATGACAGAAAGCGCAAACCTTCAAGGGCATTACTTTTTCCGGCGGCGTTTGCACCTATTAGCACAGTCAGCGATCCGAGCGGCAATCGGCTTGTACTGTAACTTTTGAAGTTGGCAAGGGTAAATTCGGTTAGCATGGAGTTCATATCATCATTTTTATCGAAATGCACTATAATCTTTGTCTGGGCGATACCGCTGTGGCATAAAGGCATCGCCGCTTCAACGTTGAGGGCAGGTAGTAGGAGTAGAAACACTAGCAGTGGCGTTGGATGCAGAGGATACGAGTATGACTTCGCCTTTATTGTTGAATACCCAACCAGTCGCGGGGACAATTGCCACAGATGCAGGTTTTGAGGGTTTGGCTGTGGGTTTCTTGGAGATATGCTGCGTTGTAGTCACAGGCAATCGAGTATCTGACCACACTACGTCACTACTGAAAGGTTCTGAGGGGCTGGGTGGTAAGCCACCACGTCCGGTGATAATGAAACTACTTTCGTTTTTCCTACGAGTTGGACTACAGGTATTATTCATTAGCTTTGAAGAGATATCAACTACAGATATGGGCGGTGTCTGTAACACTATGTCCTGATTTAAAAGGAACCCAAAGCCAAAAACCCCTAGTGCCGTGATGTTAATTGTACCTCCCCTCCCTCTGAACGCATTGGCCGTGATTTCGTTATTTTGACCCCCCGCGTTAACGATGAAGCCCGACGGGGCATTGATGGTGATGTTACCAGCATTGCCGCCATTACCGCCGATACCAGTGGTAGCGGTAAATGCAGATATCAGGCCCGACGGGGCATTGATGGTGATTCTATTGTCGGCATCCGCAGCACCTGTAGAGGTCGAGATTTGGCTGCCACGACGCAAGAGTAACAAATCTCGTGGCTGTAAATGAATACTGCCACCATCTCCAGACCTTGCTTGTCCTAAAATTGTACTTTGGTTATCTAAAAAAATAGAACCAGCCTGCACATTAATATCACCAGCTTTAGCTGATTGTGTGCTATCGGAAGAAACAGAAATACTCGAGCGATCGCTCACCATTAACGCTCCATTCACACGCAGATTTAAGTCTCCACCATTTCCACTGCCATTTGTCCTGCTGCTAATATTGCTATCGTTGTCAAGTACCAAGGAATTAGCAGTTAGGTTAAATTGACCGGCTTTTCCTTGAGCATTTGTACCGACATCAATTATCCCCCTATTTTTCAGATCTACATTGTCAGCATTGATAGTGATTTCTCCGGCATCGCCAGAGCCTCGAGTAATGCTACTCACAGTGCTTTGTTGACCCGTACTATTTGGAGCATTTTCCACTAAAATAGATTTAGCCTTGATGTCAATACGTCCAGCATTGCCTCTACTGTTCATCTGTGTATTTGTGCCAATGTTGCTGTTATTCCTCAGTATGAGAGAGTTAGCAGTAATATTGAATTTTCCGGAATTTCCGCTGCCACCCGTTTCGCTACTGATACTACTGTTTTGGAATTCAATAGTATTAGCAGTAATGTCCCAGTTTCCGGCATTGCCTTTATTGTTGATTAAATTGTTATTATTCCTGTCGATTCCGGTATCATTACCTAGTCCGCTATTTTCAAGTTTTAGTGAGCCAGTCTTGATGACAATTGACCCTGCATTGCCCTCTCCCAATGTACCGCTATTCAAACCACTATTCTGAATGAGGATACTATCAGTGGCATTGATGGTAATGTCTCCAGCATGACCCTTAGAAGTGATATTACCATAGGCCGTAGTATCTATTCCCGTATTATCTTGCAGTAAAACTGATTTGGCACTAACTGTTACCTTTCCTGCATTCCCATTGCCAGTAGTTATGCTTTGCAGCGCACCATTTTGGGAAAACTCAACATTTGATTTTGCTGTCAGCGTGAGATTTCCCGCATTGCCACTTCCATCCGTCTGGCTGCTGATTGTACCACCGTTTTTTGCTGAAAGCGAATTGAGGTTAATATTGATGTCTGCGCTATTGCCATTACCACTGGTTGTACTATTTATGCTCGCCTTTTCAAGATAGAGAGAGCCAGCATTGATAGAGATTAACCCCCCATTGGCATCCCCATTAGTGTTGCTGTTGATAGCACCACTTTGGATTGATACATCAGGAGCATTGATAGTGATGGGAGCAGCTGCTCGTGATCCAGTGTTGCTGCTACTAATCAACAAGTTTTTTAGAGAGAAAGAACCTGTTGCCGTTGCCGTGAATGTTCCGCCGTGAATGTCAATTTTACCACCGTTGATGCTCACACTCCCATTGCTTTCCCCAACTTTAGGCGCAAGCAGTAGCACATTGCCGTTTGATCCGATATTGGGGTTTGTGAGGTGAATATTGTTAGCAGTGATGGTAATGGGAGCAGCGGAACTTTCGTTGCTATTCATAATTCCAAAGTTTTCTAGCAAGACATCTCTCGGTGCCGTTGCCGTGAATGCTCCTCCCCTAGTTTCCACTGAACCTTGACTCAGGCTCACATTCCCACTGCTTCCTCCGACACCTGCTTGTAGCACTACGTTGAGGGGAGCATTGTTTGCTGTGAAGTTAAAGTTTTGCAGGGTAATATCGTTAGCCGCTTGCAAAGTTAAGGTGACAGGGCTTGTATTTCTTGTGCCAATGCTCAACACATATGCAGGTGCGGTGATATTTCCTAACTGATTGCCCGTACTACTTGTGGCAATTGTGACATTTGTTCCGCTATTCAGTTGGTTTGTAATATCTGAAATATTGACAACTGCATTGTCACCAGTGGGTGTGAAAATGTTCGGATTGCCATCACTAAACGAAGCAGTAGATGTTGCAGAGTCAAGAGTAACATTGCGCGGGTCGAGAAGCCAAGTGCCACTCTGGCCGTTGGTTGCACTGGCATCGGTGCGAATACCTGCGACATCAAGGAAATGACTTCCTGAAGTTTCAATTAAGCCACCGTTCCCGGAGACTCTTCCACCCCGCACACTTAAACTACCATAGGCACGAGTTGATTGAGTAGAAAAAACGGTAATTTGTCCGCC
>CAZZVG010000106.1:0-9995 GCA_964657295.1 Iningainema sp.
TCCCCCCCTCCCTAACCAGGGCACCGAAAGAAGTATGAGTGACTTTGGTGCAGATCTGCTGTACTACCAAAGACAGTAGGTATTTATTACTTATCTGCTCTGAAGCTTTTCATTTTATTTATATTTATTTATAATTGAGGAGTGTCTTCTCACTCTATCTTCCGGAGGTCTTATTTCCTTTGAACATTATTGAGTGAGCAAATATCATCAAATCGTTACGGTTAAAACACGAGCCAGTCTTGGATGAGCGCTATTGAACCGCTCTTTGAGTGCCTCGTTCGTTCTCTAAAAAGGAGATGACGATGGAATTAAAATTCTCTGGAAAAGAAATGAAACTGGCACAAGGACTTACGAACGTGCAAGAGACGCACAAATCTCAACCGCCTTTAATCTTAATTGTGGAAGATAACGACGATAATCTGCTATTGCTGAATTATACTCTTGCTTCCCTTGGATGTAGACTCATCTCTCAAAAAGATAGTTCCGCAACAGTGGTTTTGGCAAAAGAACACTTGCCAGACTTGATCCTACTAGATATTTTGATGCCTGGCTTGACTGGAATTGATATTATACGACATTTAAAGCAAGAACCTCTGACTAGCAAGATTACAGCTATTGCTGTGACGGCATTAGCTAGTGCAGATGATCGAGAAACTATATTGAATGCTGGGTTTGACGACTATATCAGCAAGCCTTACATGATCGAAGATGTAGAGAATATGGTTATGGAATATCTAGGCAAAAAAAATGGATTCTTACCCAATTCCTAACATCAGTTAGGAGTTATTCACTTTAGTGAGAAGAGTCCAAAATTAAGAATAACTGCACGGAATCTATGCAGGAATTAAGCAAAAAAATATATATTTTTCTTTTGTCAGAGAATTTAACTCGTGGCACGGTTGGACAAATTTATTTGAAGTTTTTCCTGATCTATATATTTATTCTTGTTTGTTCAAGGAAGCATTTTTCTTATTTTTAGAATTTAAACTGGGGTTGCGAATATCCGGTGCATTAGTTAAAATAGCAATGATTCCTGTACGACCTGTTTGCAAGGTGGCATCAATAAGCAAATCGACAACAGAAACATTTAAGATTTCTTCAATTAGTGCCTTTATTTGAGGTTGAATAGCATTGTCTAAGTCTAAACGGACTTGCTTGGCGAGTTCTTGCTTACCTGTTTCCGCTAATAACTGCTCTGGTTGAGTGATAGAACCTTCTAGCAACAGTACTACATTATGATCGCATAGTTGACAGGTAACTTTACTCGGTTGGTGTCCAAGTATTTCCCTATATAAAGCTTGAATACGTTGTGCTATTGTTCTTTCTACTTGACCGCGAGTTGGAGTTGTTGGAGTTGATATCGTCGTCATTTGTCCTTGTTTTTATTGAAAATTTAGACCACTACCAACAAGCAGGAAGTGAAATGAATTACAGTTTAACCTTTAATTTTTCACTTCCTGCTTTTAAAGCCTAATGTTTTCATTCTGTCATTCCTTGTGATACAAGACAATTTGATTGGGAAACATTAGGAGTTACTAATTAGTATTTATATGGTAGCTGTAAATGTTATTCAAAATCAACATCCTAATACAATATTTTTCACCCTCTTCTGGTTGACAAATTAGGAGAAAATCAAAAACAATCTATTATTAACCATCAACTTGCATGTTTTAATTAGATTCGACAAGAAAGTTTAATTGTCGAATGCTGACTCACCAATAACCAACCTAAACAAAAGCACAGTTAGGCTGACTTTGGTATGTGTACAGTAAATATACTACCTTTTCCTTGCTTAGAGAAAACCTCAATAGTACCTCCGTGTGACTCGATGATACGGCGTGACAAATGTAGTCCCAAGCCACTGCCGGCACGTTTATTTTTTCCTTGACGAAACCGTTCAAAGATCGTCTCTAGATCTTCTGGGGCAATGCCATATCCTGTGTCTTTGAACTCAATTGTTACCATCAATGTTTCTTCATACACGCGAATATCGATACTTCCGGTATCTGTAAACTTGATGGCATTTCCGATCAAGTTGTTAACAACTCGCCGCAGTTCGAGGCGATCGCCCATAATGATCCCTGCATTTTCACTCTTCTCTTCGCCCGTATTTATATTAATCTTCAAGCCTTTTTCAACAGCCAAAGGACTTAATTCTTGAGCGACTTCTTCAACAATCTGCTTGATATTGCAACGCTCAAATTGTAAAGCTTTTTTGCCAGCATCAAAACGGTAGACTTCTAGAAGGTTATTAACCATCTCCAACAAGTTACTATTGCTGCGAGTCATAGCGACAATCGCCTGTTTCATTTCTGTAGAAATTTTACAGAAGGTTTCTTGCTCAAATAAATTGAGCATTCGATTTGCCGCCACTAAGGGGGTTCGTAAATCGTGAGTCAGACGGGAAACGAAGTCTTCACGCTGACGAGCCATTTTTTTTTGCTCATCAATACTGTGCTTCAGCCTGAGAAGCGATCGCACCCTTGCGAGTAGTTCATCTTGATCGAATGGTTTGCGAATAAAATCGTCTGCCCCTGCATCTAAGCCTTCCACAACACTAGCCTCATGAAAGGCTGTTAACAGGAGGATAGGTATGTAAGGTAGATCTGGATTGTTCCGGATGTGGCGTGTGACCTCGTAACCATCCATCAACGGCATCATCACATCTAATAAAATGAGATCAGGTGGAGATTGAGCAATTTGCAACAGCCCACTTTTCCCATCTGGAACAATCTCAACTTCATACCCCTCTACCTCTAAAATGGTCTGAAGCAGAATGAGATTATCCGGTGTATCATCAATTGCTAAGATGCGGTCTATATAATTGTCTACTGAAGTTAACATAATTTATGACTTTTTCACAACAATTTATACTTTGATTAAGGTTACAGTATTTATATAAATTAATTCCTCACCTTCCGGCATACTTCTTCCCGAAGGAAACTGAGAGATCAAGATGTTTTTTTTTAGATATATCAGTATCATTTAATACTCTTTCCCTATTTTGTGAAACTGATACGACTTGACGTGGCAATTCAATCAGAAAGATAGAACCTTCATTCAACTGACTTTTGATCGTGATTTTGCCTCCCATCATTTGCACTAATGCATTGACAATTGGTAAACCCAAGCCTGTACCGGAGTATTTGCGGTTTGTGTCTTGCTCGACTTGCCAGAAGGCTTCAAAAATAGATTTTATATTTGTCGGTGAAATGCCAATCCCAGTGTCGCAAACGGCGATCGCAACTCGATTTTCAGATAGTTCCTTAACTTCTATTGCTATACCTCCAGATTCTGTAAACTTAAGTGCATTTGAAAGCAGGTGCATTAAAATCTGTCTTACACGGGTTGAATCATTAAATACTATCGGGTTGTCCAAGTTTATTTGAACCTGCAATGACAAGTTTTTTTGCTCAGCCAAAGAACGAATTTCTGCCACAGTCGCATTTACAACTTTTGCTAAATCAAAAATTCCCGGATTGACGTTTAACTGTCCTACCTCAAGTTTAGAAAAATCAAGAATTTCATTGAGCAAAATCAGCAATTTCTTACTATTATTCAGAATCCTTTCCATTAAATCCTTTTGCTGATGCGAAAGTTCACCACATTTATGACGTAACAACAACTGGGAAAACCCAATTATGGCATTCATCGGAGTTCGCAGTTCATGAGATATTGTTCCTAAAAACTGCGACTTTAACCTTGAAGCTTCCACAAGTTTGATATTTTGCAACTCTATGTGTTGCTGTTGTTTCTCTAATTCCTTATTCTTACGGGTGAGGAGATTGTTACTTTCTTGCAGTTGCTGATATGCCTTTTCTACCTCCATTTCCGCACGATAAACTCGGATTGCATTTCGCAAAACCCGATCCAATATTTCTGGGGATAACCTAGATTTAGAAAGGTAGTCTGTGGCACCTGCTTTCATCAGTTCAACAGCTATTTGTTCATCTCCTTGGCCCGTGAGGACAACTATCGGAACTTTTATTGCTAAAGAACGTATTTTTCTAATCAGAGTTAAACCATCTTCGTCTGGTAAGAGATAGTCTAATAGAACACAGTCGTAAGAATTTTCAGCCAAGGCAGCGATCGCACTCTTACCATCACTCACCTCAGACAATTCTATTTCAACTCCTGCTTTTAGTAGACTGCGCTGTACTGCCATGCGATCTACTTCGTCATCGTCTACTATTAAAACTTTTAACTTCTCTTCCATCGCCTTTAGCTTTCGCTATTAAATATAAATTTTTATACAGTATTTCCATTTTCCAAGCAATGAGATAGCTTTATATTAGATATTATATTTTTTAGCAATTTTCTCAGATTCTTTATTTTTTGTGAATTTCATCTATAATTTTTTGTAACTAGTATATCAATACTATTACCACAGAAAAATCAGTAAAAAATGCAAAGTTTATGACATTTTACAATAGGTATTCAAATGTCATTCTACAAAACTTCTTAATTAAAACTTTTTTCCCTTAAATTTTGAATTGATAACATATTCTCTCTCATCATGGCATTTCGCACAATGTCCAATACTTGTTAAGTGTTGCCATCAATTCAATAAAGTTATTGAATGTCACGGGTTTAAGGATATAGCCGGCAACATTTAAGTTGTAAGCTTCCACTCGATCTTCATCTTGGTTTGATGTAGTCATAACGACGACAGGAGTCGATTTCAGTTGAGGATCGGTGCGTAATTCTTGGAGGAATTCAATCCCACCCATTTTTGGCATATTTAGATCTAGCAAGATTAAACGCCTCTCAGTAGGAACATGAGAAGACTGATCTTGACTCCGTAGCATTGCCAGGGCTTCTAGCCCATTAGAGGCGATGTAAAGCGGGTTAGTAATATTAACTTTTTTAAATGCCCGCTTGACATTCATCACATCGACTTCATCATCTTCCACTAGCAATACGTTAATAACTCTTTCTGCCATAACTTTATTTAAAGTCAATTTATCGCCTAGAAGCAAAAAATTAGCTATCCCCATAGATGAGTTGTAAAAGTTCTACAGTACGCCTTAAGTACTGTAGAACTTTTCATAGCTAATAGCTGAATACGTACTTTTCAATAAATCTGCCCTTATCAATAGTTATTGGTCATTTTTTAAGGATAGTCAGAACTTAAAGAAGTGAAATTGCACATGGAAATGTATGGGAAAAAATAGACCCAATCATCCCATTGCCATAGAAAGGTTAAAAGTAACACTAACTTTACAACCTTGGTTATTTTAATTGTATGCAGATAAATTGACCTCTGTCTTCAGCCATTGGTATGACTCGCACGCCAATTTACGTCCGTACAGGGGCAGATTGTTTAGTCATTTGGTCATATGTAATACAGAGCTAGATTAATCCTGAGGTTGTTTGGGCCAAGTAAAGCGGAAAGTACTTCCTAAACCAACTTCAGACTCTAAGGTGATGGTACCTGCTTCTGTTTCCACGATTTTTTTGACGATCGCCAAACCAATTCCCGTGCTTTCCTTGTGATCGCGAGCTTCGAGGGTTTGAAAGATGGCAAAGACTTTATCATGATACTCACGGGCAATGCCAGGACCATCATCTGTGACGGCAAATTCGTAATGCTTCAAGCGATCGTGTACGGAAATCTTAACATAACCATCAAGTCGCGTGTGGTGCTGAATTGCATTATGAATCAAATTGCTAAACACTTGTTGCAGGGCTAATTGCTTGGTCATGAAGGTAGGCATTTGTGGTTCTACCTCAATCGTAAAAGTTGCTGGGGGGCCGAGTGAGTCAATCACTTCATTGAGCAATGTAGTCACATTTACCATTGCCGATGGCATTTGAACGCGTCCAACTCGCGAAAATTCCAGCAAACCGTTGATCAAAGCTTCCATGCGATGAACTCGTCCTCGCAACAGGTGCATTTGGTGCTGGTTTTCCTCTGGAAGTTGATCTTTTAGATCTTCCTCAATCCATTCTGAAAGGTTAGCTATAGCCCGTAAGGGTGCCTTGAGATCGTGGGATGTCACGTAGGCAAACTGATCGAGTTCGTCATTCCGTTTCCTTAAAAGTGCTGTTGTTTGTGCTAATACTGTATTTACAAGCGTCAGTTCTTCGGCTCGTTTGTGGAGAACAAGTTCTGCTTGCTTGTTCTGGGTAATATTGTCGAAGGCAATTCCAATACAGCGATCGGGTAATGGAAACACTTTGACGCTGAAAAAGCTATCTGGTACGCTTTTATCACCGTAATACATTTCACACTGGTCTATTCCAACACCTGAAGTCGCAACTTTGACATATGATTCCAGAAATTCTCGGTGTTTTGGAAACATGTTCGGAAAACATTCGGTGATCCGCGTGCCAATTTGGTTTTCCAGTGTCACTCCTGTTTGTCGGTTGGCTGCAGGGTTGCTAGTGACGAGTCGGAATGAGGTGATATCGTTTGCGTCTTCTAAACGCCACACAATCAAGCCGAATTGCATACTTTTAAAGATATCAGCATAAACTTCCAGTTGTTTTAGTGCTTCTCGTTCGCGCTGTATGAGTTCTGCAAGTTGGTGATTTAAGACTTCTAGCTGCGCTGTTGGTTCGACAACTTGTTGTTTTAGTTCTGCTTTTAGCTCGTGGATTTCGGATAATGCTTGTTTGCGTTCTGTAATATCTTGGCCTTCTACCATCAGTAAGATGACTTGCCCACTTTCAGCGAGGATAGGCTTGATTGAGAGGTTTATCGTTGCAAATGTATCGCCTGCACCCAAGACATTCTCTTCATATATTACAGTTTCTCCTGCCGCAGCACAAGTGATCGCCTGCTGCAATTTCGCTCTTGTCTGTGGCGAATTCTGCCATAGACGTGCTTCCCAAAAGGGGCGATTAATGACTTCCTCACGGGTGATGCCACAAAAATTGAGCGTTATCCGATCTACTTCAATCAGAGTGCCGTTTGCTTGTGTTAGTCCGATAAATTGAAAGCTCTGGTCAAAAATAGCACGACGTCGCTCACTGTTTTCTCGAGCGGCAACGCCATTTTTTTTTATGTCTTCAGATTTAGACTTTTGAACCATACCTAAGAGTGTAAAATTTTATGAATTTTTCTCAACTAGCTTCTAGATCTACTATATTAATGTGAGTTTAATAATGATGTTCGCGCTTAGCACTCGGAGACAAGATGAATACACACCGTGCGCTCCCTATAGCGGATGGAACGGCTCGGTAAAAAATTGGCATCAGAAAAAAGGATAGTGCAAGTTATAATCTTTATAATTAGTATTTCATCATTCTCTGGATAACTAGCCATACATCCTCAGCTAGATTTTTATTTGTATCAAAGGGAAAAAAGGTAGAGCATTATCTCCACCGAGGGATGTATTTTGGTTAAAATATTATCTATCTTTGGTTTAGATAATATAAAAAAACAGATTGCGAAATGTCTACTCTTGACAGAAGCAATTAGTAGAGAGAAAGGATAAAGATGAGTGAAATTAGTATAGTATTAATTGAAGATCACGACTTGACAAGAATGGGGTTAAAAGCTGCATTACAGTCAAACAGTATGCTGAAAGTGATTGGTGAAGCGGCAAATGCTAGTAAGGGCCTGAAGCTTTTAGAAACGGTGAAGCCAGATGTGGCTGTTGTGGATATTGGTTTGCCTGATATGGATGGCATTGAACTCACAAGAAAGTTCAGGGAATACCAAGTGGAAAATCCGGACTGTCAAACGAAGATTCTGGTTTTGACAATGGATCACACAGAGGATGCAGTACTTGCGGCTTTTGCAGCCGGGGCAGACTCGTATTATATGAAGGATACAAGCATTGATAAGTTAACCGAAGCGATCCAAGCAACTCATGGCGGAAACTCTTGGATCGATCCGGCGATCGCTAATGTAGTGTTGCAGCAAATGCGGCAAGGTTTACCAAACAACCAGTCGTCCGAGCAGCCGAAAACTGTCAAAATTGAGGCACTACCGTCGGAATACGAACAAGTTTTGGAAACGTACCCATTAACGCAACGAGAACTGGAAATTCTAGAGTTAATTGTCGCTGGATGTAGCAATGGGCAGATTGCCGAGAAACTATACATTACAGTTGGTACTGTTAAGACTCACGTTCGCAATATCTTAAATAAACTTTGTGCTGATGATCGGACTCAAGCTGCTGTTCGCGCCCTCCGTTCTGGTTTAGTGGCATAAAGCTGTAGTTTTGGGAGAAACCCCGAAAAAACGGACAACCATTAATGAAATCGCCGTAATTCTCCTCCTTCAACGAAGTAAGAAGGGGAATTACGGCGGGAAAAATCGAAATCGTTTAGTGGAGTTTTCAAAACTAGTCTAAAACTTTTTTGATCCCGTCCTTAATGTTCTCAACAGTATGGATAGCCGCAGCTTCTGCTTGTTTGTTTTTTCCCTCAATTTTGTCGTCTGGATTACCAGTGACTGCACCAATAGCCTCTTGAACTTTTCCTTCAATATTTTTGGCTGCGGCTTCTACTCTCTTTTCTATGCTCATATTTTTAAATTTTGCAGTTAGACTACACAACTATCATAACCCAAGTTATCGGGTGTGACATGTGGTGGTGCTTTGGGAATTGGGCACTAGTCGTTAGACTATCGAGCTTAACAGTCCCGTAATAATTATCTTCCCCATCATCGTAATCGTAAATACCGTATTCCAATAAGTAGCAAAAAAACGCCGTAGAGCCTCTTCATTGTCTCACTACTAATAAATGGTAGGTTAGCAAACAGTGCGCCGAAAAGATTACCAACTATTAAACCAATAGCGATTAATAAAGCATGTTTAATATTCAAATTACCATTTTTACGGTAAACAATTGCTGCCAAAATACCGATAGGTAGAATCTGAGCACCAAGAGAAGTACCAGTAGCAAATTTCTGATCCATACCCATCAGCAGCACCATTGCTGGAACCATCACCGCACCGCCACCAATGCCAAACATCCCACCAGCAACGCCAGCAACTAAACCAATCAGTAACAATTGAATAAATACATTAGACATAAAACTTCTGCTTTGTAGACGCTCAATGATTTGTATATAAGCCGTAACGTATTGTTGCAAAATTCAAACGCGTTGATCGTCCTTTGTCACAAAGAATGAAGGAAAAATGACTCATGACAATCTTAACGCTTCAGTTTGTGGAGGAGTTGACCTTTATTTAAACAGCAAATATCTTAACCCAATCAGCAACAAAAAGATGCCGTAGAGTTTCTTCATTGTCTGACTGCTGATAAACGATTGGTTGGCAAAAAGCGCTCCGAAAAGGTTACCAACAACCAAGCCAATAGCGATGAGCAGAGCATACATGAGATTGAGTTTTCCGTTGTGATAGTAAACTATCGCTCCCAAAATGCCGATAGGTAGAATTTGAGCACCAACAGAAGTCCCGGTAGCGAACTTCTGATCCATACCCATCAGCAGCACCATTGCTGGTACCATAATTGCACCGCCACCAATGCCAAACATCCCACCAGCGACACCAGCAACTAAGCCGACAAGTAACAATTGAATCAATACATTAGACATGAAATCTTTGATTGTAAATACTAACCCGTATTTCTAGTTTATTCGTTTTTCGCTCAACAAAATGTCCCGTCAAACCGCCCTACTACTTCGGGGCTACCAGACGAACGATCTCTTTAGGTATGGGGAGAATGCAATACTAGGAATGATGAGCGCACAAATGAGGTAAGCAGAAGGTGTTGAAAACACTTTTAGTGATTGCCATTGGTTTTTTACCGTCCTTGTTCTCTTTATGGTTGATGCGTAAAACTCAGGCTAGGAGACGTTCGCAGTTTAGGCGGGTAGCAATGACTTTTCCCAGTGGACAGGTACGGCAAAACACCACGCCTGTTCCAAGCGATCGCTACTACTTAGAAGGAGTCGGCTACCTCATTGGCGACATCAGTTGCCGCTTCAATGCCCGATCCGGTTACTTGCGCTGTGCTGTCAATCCTAGCGGCCCTTGTGAGGGTTGCCGTTATTATGAACCTTGAGCAGTCAAATT
>CAZZVG010000107.1:0-9952 GCA_964657295.1 Iningainema sp.
TGCTTCAATCAGCGATGCTTCAATTAAATTGGCTTCGCTGAGATCTGCTTCGCTAAGATCAGCACCACACAAAGAAGTCGCCCACAAATTACTTCCGCTTAATTTCACCCGCCATAAAAAAGCCCCACATAAATTTGCATAGGTTAAATCAGCATTCATCAAATTCGCTTCACACAAAGAAGCTTCATACAAATAAGCATCCCGTAAATTAGCTTCCATTAAGTTTGCACTACTTAAGTTTGCACCCAAGAGGATAGACCCACTCAGATTTGCACCACGTAAATCTGCTCCGATCAAATTAACTCCACTTAAATCAACTGCTCTCAGGTCAATTCCACTTAAGTCACATCCGCTGAAATCTCTTTGCTGAAGACTTTTATCAGTGGTTTGACTTAAAATTAGCTCTTGTTTGTCAGCGTAATTTCTCATAGGGCTTACTAGGAACTCCAGAGTATAAAATATATTAAGTGAAACTTCTATTCGTTGTTGTATTTTGAGATTACACCTCAAGCGTAGGCAAGCTAAGCAAGAAATCTCAACAAAATCGATGATAGATCAGCAAAAAAGCGTGCCAATGGTTATGATAGCGTCTGCAATCGCTTTATTTGTCAAAAAAACCTCAAAAACCCTGAGTAAAATGTCAGTCAAAGGCTAGAAAGTTTACAAAATAGAGTTGACAGCTAGACTGCCAGATCGGGTTTGTTGGTCTGCGAAGAACCCCACCTCCAACCCCCAGAACGCTCTTCAGTTCTGGGTTGTCGATTCGCAGGAGTAAGAGCAAAATCAATGCTGGAGTCAGAAAAATCCTGGCAGCAACTGTATCATCATCTAACCACGACTTAAAATGTATTTTTGGTGACATATTCATCCCTACTATTATGGTGCTTCGCCCCGATTCTACCCCTAGCCTCGTTTCTCCCGACACTCGCTATCGGACAAAATGTGCAGACACACCCTTGAAACTGGGAATCTTAGCTTCGGGAAATGGCAGCAATTTTGAGGCGATCGCCCAAGCAATCAAAGCTGGGCAATTAGCAGCACAAATTCAAGTGTTAATTTACAATCATCCAGAGGCAAAAGCAGCAGTCCGCGCTACTCACTGGGGTGTCCCAGCAGTGTTGTTAAATCACCGCGACTACAAAAGTCGTGAAGATTTCGATAGGCAAATTGTCAAAACTTTGCAGCAGTATAATGTTGAATGGGTAATTATGGCAGGTTGGATGCGACTGGTCACACCTGTTTTGATCAATGCTTTTACGAACAAAATTATCAATATTCATCCCAGTTTGCTACCAAGTTTCAAGGGTATGCGTGCTGTAGAACAAGCCCTCGCTGCTGGAGTGAAAATTACTGGCTGTACAGTGCATTTAGTTTCTTTGGAAATGGACAGTGGTCCAATTTTGATGCAAGCTGCAGTACCAGTGCTACCAGATGATACACCAGAAACGCTCCACGCCAGAATCCAAATGCAGGAACATCGGATTTTACCTACAGCGATCGCGCTTGCAGATCAAGGACAGACATTGACTACAATGAATTGGCAATGTGCAGAATTTTATGACCGCTTAGATGATCTCGCAAGGCACGAAAGTCAAAAGCTTGGTTGAGGAACTCTATACCGGGATAAACTCCCTTTGTGGCGGTAGGTGTTTGGCGGATAATCGCATCTAACTCGGCAGGCACATTGGGCAATTCAGGAAAATTGCCAATAGCTTGGGACACACCCAAACCTAAAATTGATGTTTTGTCAATTCCTGAAGGTAGGCGATCGCTCGTATCCGTCAAATCAGCTGATAGCACCGTAGATACATTATAATTTTCAATCAGATATTGTTTCCCATCAAACAACGCTCCCATCGGTATGTAACGTGCAGCCCGATCCAGAGAAAACACTAAATTTTGAACTTTATTCGCTTTCAGTTCCAGTTCAATGGGTTTGATTAACCAGTCATAGAGTTGTTTACCCGGAGCGTTAACTTCATTGCCAGAAGTACGATTTTGTAGTAACTCGCGGAACTTCCTGACAGTTTCTCCCAGCTTTTGCTGACTCACAGGAACTTCGACTTTTTTGACAATGCCTCCCTTAGAAGCCCATAATAGCCAGATTTTGTTAGGCAAAACGAAGGGATAAACAAGTACTGTACCTGGTTGTGAATCGACGATTTCTCTGGCTTTAGTAAGTTTGTTAGGGTCAAAAAAACCTTCATCTTGAGCGCGGCGACGGCGCACTTCTGAGTCAATGCTTTGAATTCCCTGATTGTATTCAGAAGTCAAAGCATCCCGTCGATCTAAAAGTTGACTGAGTTCACCACATTGAGTTTTTCGACAATTTTCAATGCGCTGCCCAAAAGCAATCAAACTGCCATATTGTTTAGTAATTTGTTGCTCCGTTGCCGTCAAGGATGCTTGTGGTTTACCCCCAGCCATTCTACCACTGGTAAAATCCCGTATCTCCTGCACCTTCAGAAGTTCCAACACCTGCTGCGCTTCGGTAACTTTCCCTTGAGAAAGCAGCACATCGGCAAACTCGCGGTAGGTGTCTGCCCTTTTATTACCTTCTTGACCAGCTTGCAGGAAGGATACTTGTAATTGTGGGGGTAGTCCTTGGATTTTTAGCCGTACTTGCTCCACTCCAGTGACGGCTTGTTTGTAGAATTCAATAGCCTTTCGTGGCTGATTCAAACTGCGATAAACGCGAGCCAAACCTGTGCGAACACCAGCATCACTACCTGGCAGTTCTGGGTTAGGATTAGTTGCCAATGCCTGTTGATAGAAGGATATTGCTTGTTGAGTCTGTCCTGATTTGCGGTAAAGATAGCCGAGTTGATCTAAGACACCGTATTCCAACCCTCGATTTTTTAGGTTTCTGGTAATTACCAAAGCTTCTTGAGATGCTGCAATGGCTTTTGGATAGTTCTGTAAGCCAGCATAACCATCACTCTTAACTCTCAGTGCGGAAGCTTTCAACAGAGGACTTTTGCTTTCCTCAAACGCTACAGCTGCTTGTTGCGCGAGTTCAATGGTTTTTTGTGCATTTCCTCGATCAGAGTAAATGCTACCTAGCGATAGCAGAGCTATTCCTTCCATCAGACGATTCTGGGTTTTACGGGCAAGCGTTAGAGCTTGTTGGTAAAAGGAAATCGCTTGCTCATGGTCTCCCAAGATACCATAAGTAGCGCCTAGAGAGAACAGTGGCAACATTTCTGCTACTGGATTTTTAATTTCTTGGGCGATCGCTAAACTTTGTTTGGCAAAATCAATCGCTTTAGGATATTCGCTGATATCTGTGTAGGTAATACTCAAAAAATTCAAAGCTTGCGATTCTACAAAACGATTTTTACTTTTCCGTACAATCACCAAGCCTTGTTGCATCAATTCAATGGCTTTTTGATAATTGTCCTGCCCCACAAAGTAAGCTGCACCCAAAAAGACCAATGCCAGCCCTTCCAAGTCACGGTCTTTTATCGTTTGTCCGTTCGTTGAAGAGTGTTCGCCTCTAGCAATTGCCAAGGCTTGCTGGCTAAACTCAATCGCTTTTTGAGAGTCTCCCTGCCCTAAGTAGGCAGCTGCAAGATTCACCAAAGATCCCCCCTCGACATTGAGATCTTGAGTTTCCTTTGAAATTATCACAGCTTGCTGTAGTGCCTCAATACCCTTTGGCAAGTTCCCGATGAGGTTGTCAGCAATACCAATACTGAGTAAAGCCTTACTTTCATCCTGACGATTTTTAGTTTCCCTTGCAATTGCCAGTCCTTGCTGAGAATATATAATGCATTGCTGCCAATTTCCTGTGTTGATACCATAAGCCAAGCCTACTTCTATCAAGGTATTTCGTTCCAAATCCCGATTTTTGCTATCCCGTGCCACTTGGATAGCTTGTTGATAGTAGGCAATGGCTTTCTGTTCGTCTTTTAAAGAACTGAAAGCATCACCTAAATTGCTGAGAAGCTTGATTTCTATTTTTTGGTCTTTGATTTCCCGTGCAATTAAGAGTGCTTGCTGATAGTATTCAATTGCCTTTTGATAATTCTGCAAGTTCTTATTAGCAAGACCAAGACCTCTGATAGCATTGAGTTGATAGGGAAGATTTTTAATTTCTTGAGCGATCGCTAAACTTTGCTGGAAGTATTCAATTGCCTTTGGGTAGTCCCTGAGAGAGTCGTGGTAAATATTGCCGATATCATCCAGCAAATCGGATTCATAGTCACGCTTCTTGATTTCCCGCACCACAGCGACACTTTGCTGATAATAATCAATCGCTTTTTGATAATCTTGTAAGGAGTTATAAGCTTTGCCTAAACCGTAAGCTAAAAGTTTAAATTCGCTTTCACTGTCTTTGAGTTGCCGTGCGATCACAAGTGCTTGTTGAAAGATATTAACTGCTTTCTGGTATTCCTTCAGAAAATTATAAGTATCACCTGTATTCAGCAGAATATTTAATTCACAATCACGCTTATTAGTTTTACGTTCAATTCCCAAAGCTTGATTGTAAAACTCAATTGCTTTTGAGTATTCCTCCAATGTTTCATAAGCTGAACCAAGAGAATACAAATCACGCGAGCCGCAATTGAGTTTTTTGATATCTAAATCAACTTTAGCAGATTGCTGAAAATATAAGAGCGCTTTTTGGTTATCTTTCAAAGATTTGTAAGTGTTACCAATGTTAGACAAAATCTTTGACTCAAATTTATGGTCTTTTATTTCTTGAGCGATCGCCAAAGCTTGCTGATAGTAATTCAGGGCTTGTTGGTAATTTTTGAGTTGATATTGATAAGTCTGACCCAAATCTCCCAAAGTGACGATTTGAAATTGGCGGTCTTTAATTTCTCGTGCAATTGTCAAGCTTTGCTGATAGAAATTAATTGCTTTCTGAGAATCTTTAAGAGAGTAATAAGCATCTCCCAAACTATCCAACACGTAAACTACTAACTTACGATTATTAATTTGCCGTGCAACTGTCAAGCTTTGCTGATAATCATCAATTGCCTTATTGTAATCCTGCTGATCATAGTAAACAAGACCAACACGCCGCAAAGCCTGAGACTCAAGTGTACGATTTTTAATTTCCCGTGCGATCGCTAAAGCCTGCTGTTGGTAATCCAGCGCCTTGGCATACTCCTTGCTGATTTTATACGCCGCACCCAGAATACTCAAAGACTTTCCTTCTAGTGTACGGTCTTTAATTTCCCGTGCGATCGCCAAACTTTGCTGAGAATATTCAATCGCTTTCTCACCATTATCCAGGTTAAGGTAGGCATTCCCCACCCCCTGCAAAGCCATACCTTCTCCCTGACGATCTTTAATTTGCCGATAGATAGCCAGTGCTTGTTGGAAAGATTGCAAAGCCCCTTCATTTTGGCTCTCATCAAGCTGCTGAGTCCCTGTTTGCACAAGTCTGTCTGCCTCCGCCCTACTGTTTTGTTGCGGAGAAGTAACCTTACCCGTACTTGATGTTTGTGCTATTGCACTGTAAAATTCTGGATGCCCGAACAATTGATAAACTAAAGAAACAATCAGGGTTGCAGTGATTGTAGAGAAGCAATAGATCTTGTTCTTACAAGATTTCAGATAGAAGCTTGCCATTGGATCTAATGAGAGGATGATTAGGTGCTCTCTACAGTAAAGATACAGAGATGTATCTATAATTTTCCCAAAATGACACAACTAAAAAGTAAAGATTTGTTTTACTATTTAGACCACAATAAATGTCTTATTTGCGGCGGGTTTCCCGCCTGTAGTGCTGGCTCGCCTTTGCGTGAGACAAAAAAGACGTGGTTTATTTACCCTAAGTCCCCAACTCATGCGTAAAATACTATTAGCAACCGTATTTCTGCTGGTGATATGCGTGACCCTCGTATACGTGCTATCCACTCACAGAGTTGTCACATCTGCACCCAAACTGCTGACTGATCCATTTCTACAACTACCAACTGAAAGCTCAGTACGAGTTGTTTGGTTTACCGAGTTTGCTGGTGCCAAACATCTAGTGAAATACGGAGAAAACAACCAGCAGACTACCGTCACCACAACCAAACTCAGTCGTACAAGAGAAGATCAACAATCACATGTAGGAACCCAAACCAAAGAAGGAGAATTTTATCAAAAACCTGTGATACGTGACATTTGGCGACACGAAGCAGAAGTTGTTGGGTTAACACCTGGCAAACGAGTTCCTTATAGCGTTACCAGTGTGCGAGAAGATGGAGAGAGTGTCAGCAGCAATGTTTTTACCCTTGCAGCCAAGCCAACGCCAGGTACACCTTTGAAAATTTTACTGACATCTGACCATCAGTTAAAACCGATGATAGCAGCAAATTTGCAAAAGGTGGTGCAAACAGTTGGGCAAGTAGATGCAGTCTTCTTCGCTGGTGACTTAGTTGACATTGCCGATCGCGCCAGTGAGTGGTTTGATGATAATCGTGGCGGTGCATTCTTTCCCTGTTTGCAAGGTCGTGCCAAACATGAAATAGAATTTAACGGAGTGAAAACAGCTTACACTGGTGGGAAAATCATTCAATATGCACCAATGTTTACCAGTATTGGCAATCATGAGGTCATGGGACGCTTTGGTAAGAGTGCAAGTATAGGCGATGAATTTGGTGATACGATTCCCCGTGCAGTTGCCAAGAAGTTATATGGTGAGAAGTCTCTCAAAGATAATTCCTTTAATACTGATACATACGAAGAAATACTTACTTTGCCAGAAAGTCAAGAAGGTGGAGAAACTTATTATGCAGTTAGCTTTGGGGATGTGCGTCTAGTAGTTCTTTACGCAACAAATATGTGGCGGACTCCTAACTTAGATGCCGCTAAAGGTAAGTATCAGGAAACGAAAAAAGACTTAAAAAACCCTCTTGCTTGGGGTTACGGACAGCATATTTACGAACCAATAGCTAAAGGTAGCAAGCAGTACAACTGGTTGGTGCAAGAATTGAATAGCCCAGAATTTAAAAAAGCGAAGTACAAAGTGGTGATGTTCCATCATCCACCCCATTCTTTAGGCGATAACATTGTTCCGCCATATACTAATGCGGTGCCGCTTGTTGAACGCGATGCCAATCAAAACATCAAGTCAGTGCGTTATCAGTACCCTAAAAATGCAGATTACATCATCCGCGATGTTCAACCCTTACTTGAGGCAGCGCGTGTACAGTTAGTATTTTACGGGCATTCCCATTTGTGGAACCGCTTTCGCAATCAATCGGGCATGAACTTTCTGGAAACATCGAATGTTGGTAACACTTACGGTGCTTTTTTAGGTAACAACAAGCGAAAACTGTTACCAGCAGATAAAGACTATGTTGAACTTGGCGATCCAAATGCGTTAGAACCAGTCACACCAACAATCACTCCACTGTTGGGTGACGATGGTAAACCGCTACCATATATTGCCAGTAATGAAATTACTGTTTTCAGTATCTTGGATACAGGTAGTGGTACAGTCAGTAGCTACCGTTTCGATACGCGCAACCCTGAATCGGCAGTTATAAAGTTTGATGAGTTTACTACCGAACCGCTGTAAGATTACCTATCTTCTTTACTTCAAACTTGGCATTTTTGGCGCGGGCAGTCGCTTCAAGAGCGCCAAGGAAAGAAAGAGAGAGAATTTCACAAATGATTTAGGTTCATAAGTATCAAGGATAATCATCATTCAAACATTGGGTGCAGGACGCATAGGTTCTCTAGTAACTTCTCCTAGTTCAAAATCTCCCAAGTGGGCAAAGCGTTTTTCTATCATATTTACAAGATTTTCAGGCGGGTTTTGATTTTCTATTAAAGCCAGATGGAGAATATGTTTTACCTCTTCTTCTAGAGAACGACCATTCTCTGAAGCTCGTTGTTGCAAAAGGCTTTTAATGTTATCGCCAATGTTAAAAATAGTAATGTTTGTCATACTGAGGAAATTGAGTTATGATATATTTAGATAGTAGTAATTATAGTTTATTTTAATCAAAAGAACTTGATATTACCCAAACAACAATATTCTTTGTAATTCGCCACAAGCTGCTTGAAGTGATAGTGGTGTATTTTCTTCCAAACCTTGGGAATATTGATTTACCAAGTTTTCAATATAGGGCTTGCAGGCTGACTCTTTAGGAAATTTTGAATATTCTGTTTCTTCGTCAACAGTTTCTCCTTGTAAATAATGTATCCAAGTTTCAATATTTCTCTTTGGTACGAATACTGCTATTGCTTCATCCTGTTGACGAATTTGCTGAGAATCTGCTTTTAACGTATCATCTAACTGTTGGACACGTTCTTGCACAGTTTTCGTATCTGCATCAATTATTACAACTAGCCCAATTGACAAATAACTTGCTTTACTGCGGTATGCTTTAACTTCTACTGGGTAATGTGATCTGACAAACTGTTCCCCAGACTGACTACCCTTTGGGCAAACCAGGGATCTGATATTTCTAGTAGAAAAACCTAATTCATGCAGCAAGTAACGAGCAAACACTTCCTGCTGTCTATCCTCACACAAGACAACAATTTGTACTCTACGCTGGCTCATAAAGCCAACCCCTCGCAATGAGTTCTGAAATCGGTAATCCTGTAGAGGCAGTTGCTTCGTTACCGATTTTTTTGACTCTTACTGGGGCATGACTCTGACGCTCAAACCAATAACCTATAGGTGATACTAACAGATAATTAATTAGTTCGGGATGATGGGAGATGAGTAAAGCTTGTATTTTTTGTTCGCTGCAAAAATCGTAAAGTTGGCTAAGCCAAGGCTGGATTTCTGGTAGTGCTATAAAATTCTCTGGTTCATCAATACACAATGTATAGTCCTCAGACTGAGTGCCATAAAGGAGCGTGTATAGAGCAATCAAAACTTTTTGTCCATCAGACAGTTCATCAAAACGATAATCAATTAATTTTTTCTCTAACGATGATTGTAAAAAACGTAATTTCAGAGTCCTATATTCTTCACTAAAAGAGTCAAATTTAAAACTTACAAAGCCGTCTAAGACTTCCTTGATAATATTCATCAATTCAGCTACTTTGCCCTGATCCTGTGAAAGATAGCGATACCAGGAAACAAAATTTTCCATGTGCCAACTTAAACGTGTTTCCTCATATTGGCTGCCATCGACCATCAAACTAGGAATAATTTTGACAATAATAAACCTCCTCATACGTTCTTTGAACCAAGTCAGCTTCGTGTTATCACCTTTTGGCATTAATGAGGGAAGTAAGGACTGTGACCAATTGAATGAATATGTTGCTCCTAGAGAATGATTATCCCTAAAAAGTTGGACTTCACCTAACTCAACCTTCAACAAAGGTTGGCTATCAAACCATAAACGCTCATACTTAACACGACTTTTTTCTTGATTGTGTTCAATGGCTAGTTCATATTTATAGTCACCATCATTCCCCAAAATTTCTAGCTCAAAAAGTTGAGTTGGTAATGTCTGCCAGCGCGTACAGTCATAAGTTTTGAAAACTCCTTCAACTTTACTATCACCAAGTACAAAGGTTTGAATTTTCCGTAAGACTTCAAAAACGGTTGATTTCCCTGTTCCGTTATCACCTAGTAATAGGTTAATTGAGTCAAGATTAAGTTCAAAATTTACTAAGCAGCGAAAGTTATCAATATAGAGACGCTTCAGCATCCAATCCTCCAACCGCTTACTTTACTTTTAATTTCTCAGTTCTGCTCTCTTGACTTTAACACTGAATGGTTGAGCGTAAGAGTGTAAAGCGAGTGGGATATAGTCTGTGCGATCGTCAAAATTATACAATTTCGCTTTAATTACTCCCATCAGGAGTGTAAGATTACCTATTTTCCTTTTAACGTTCTTGGCGTTCTTGGCATCTTGGTGAACCAGCGCTGCAGGCGGGTTTCCCGCCGTAGGCGACTGGTGTTAGCGTTAGCGAGTCTTCGAGCGTCAGCGGTAGCGAGGAACGAGCGTCACCCGAAGGGCGGTTCATTAAATTAGTTATT
>CAZZVG010000108.1:0-9902 GCA_964657295.1 Iningainema sp.
CAAGGGATCGAATTGTTACTGCACTATCTCATGGGAGCGATCGCCTACCGGGAGAACATTTAACGCACTCCTTCCAAGCAGGTCTTGCACATTATCCCCGAATATAGGTGTTAGAGATGTAGATAGCGGAGAGTTTGTAGTAGAACCGGGAATTGACAGATCCATGTTTAAGATTGCATTTTACGAACATGGTCTAGGATAAGGCTTTAATGTAGAAGCCTAGTTATAAGAATGTATTTATTGAAATAATTAGTAAGCCAGAATAATGCAATCTGAGCGCACAATCACCATACTCAGGACGCATTCGATAGAGACTTCCAATTAGGAATTGCAGTAGACGACCTTCTTCCTGACTTTTCCCCCTAAGTCCTGAAACAACCAAATAGCGTGACTTTTTTTAATCCGTCATTAATATTTTGGGGTGTGTTCAACAGAAATATTCCCAAGCAGTTTCACTACTGGGGAATACATCAAAACTTATGATTATTCCTTGCCTATCAATTGGTCACCAATTTAGGCTTGATGTAAGGATTATTTGTCATTTTTATTGGATGGCTCGGCAAAGTAAGCCCAAGTACCAATAGTAGAAGCTAGAAACCATCCAACGATTAGCACTGCCACAACCGTCATCATTGAATCTGACATTATTCAACCTCCTTTTCCTTCCAAATTTTCATTAATTTGGTTTCATTGACAAGCTAACAAACGTGTTAAGAAGTCGCAACATTTATTAAAAAAATTGTAATTGTTTTACATCTTGTTACATATCTCTTATAAAAATGGGTTAACTAATGACTAGGTAAAGATCCATCTATGCTTGTTGGGGACTTGCTTCGTAATTAATCTGCATAAATGTAGGGGGCGGCGTCAACTATGAGAAATAAACTGCAGATATAAATTTAGCTGAGAGGCAAAGGTGGTGATCGCGCTTCTGACTGAGGCTCTTAGAGGTAGCATTTTATCTCAGTATTGAAAAATAAGTGCGATCGCCATGAGCATTACTTGGCATCAAATTTTGTCTAGTCTCAATATCAGGAAAGGCGAGCGGGTGAGCGCTGCACGAATAAAATTTAGGTTAATATTGGTATAAATTATTTTTTAAAAAATATGCCTAGTATTTTGCTACAGGCAGCAAGTGATTTGTTGGGCATCCCGACACTCAAAGACGTTGGGAAGAAGAGGGGAAAATAGCCGACTCTAGCGCACCACAGGAGGACATCGACGTTATGATGTTGCCAAACTTTTAGGTACGTGACTAGCGGTTCGGTAAGACCGTCTATTATGCCCGCTTCTGTACTCGTCCTCAGCAAAGTTGATTTACAACGCTATTGCGATCGTGCTGGCACCCTTAAGGACTTATCAACCAACTACAACAGAAATGATTTGCTCCCTTACAAATCTGACATGTAGTCAACTAGTTCTTTGTCTGCTCGGAACCACTCACCAGTTATCCTAAGGAGCGCAAATTTACGGTGAAGGCTAGATTCTAATATTCTTGCTTCTTCTTCACTCATGACTTGTACGGTCTTTAATAACTGTAGTTTCGTAGGGCTAACTGTTTGAAGAGATTGTATACGTTTTTGTATGTCTTTTGCCTTGCCTATTTTGATAGCATTACTGTCGGAATTAAGCACAAAATAGACAAATGCACTGTCTTTAGATATTGGCTCACCAGCAAGCGAGATAATTCTATTTCCAGGAGTGGTAACTCTGGCATCTAGACTAGCCCAAGACTTAACCCAGTAACATACAGCATTGGTAGTCAATGATTTTTGAACTGAAAGATAAATAACTTCGTTGTCAGTATTTACAACAAACTTTTTCCCTCCAGCCTTTCCTCTTAATGGAGGACGAATGCACCAAGTGCAAGTTTTACCTTTGAGGCGAAATTCTTCTAGTTTTTCTGGAGGTAGTTCTCTGTATTGTGGATGCTCAGTCGAAATTTTTAAACGTAGAGCAACATCCTGGTCTACATCTACCCATCCCCATCCTTTAAAAATATCGTCAGGGTCTTTGTCAATAAAAATCGTTGTTTTGTATCGCCTGACCACTCGTTTTCTTGCCCATCTACCATAATTAAAATTTACACGATTTTCAGAGGCGCGATCGCATAAAGTGCAGTAGTCACACGGCTGTGCGCTCCCATCACACTTGTGGATCTGTTAAAGTCAGTGTTTAACTTGTAATATCCGTTACTTGTGTTGCCAATTGTCATGACCGTTAACAGCGTCAACTACTACGCTAAAAAGTTTGCCAATCTAGGAGTATCCCGTTCTAGGGGAATTGCCCCCAACCAGCCCATTTTGCTACTATCTGTAATCGAAATGGTAAGCCAGGGGCAGATCCGGAAAAACCAAATCCCCTTGTCTGCCGAGCTAATAGTCACATTTCTTAAACTGTGGAGCCACCTGGAGCCAGTCCGCAAGCCCGATATTGGACTACCATTCTTTCACCTCACGAGCAATGGTTTCTGGCACTACCAGATGAAGCCGGGGTTTGAATCAATGATGGCGGCTTCAGTAAAAATCAGAACTGTTAAGGCTATTAGACAAACTGTAGAGTACGCCTACCTTGATCGGGAACTGTGGGAAATTCTGCAACACCCACTAAGTAGAAGTGTCCTAACCCAAGTATTAATTGATTCTTGGTTTTCTGATAAGACTCAAGGGATAGAGCAGCTGCTTCAAGTCAATGCTTTCGTCGAGTTACAGAACCAGTTGCGATCGCTTGGTGGCAAGGTCTACCAACCAGAAGAACTAGAAGACGAGCAGACGAAAATTGTCAGAGATGCCGCTTTCCGCAAGATTGTGGTTACAACTTACAACCAGCGCTGTGCATTTTGTGGGTTACAGATACTTGACTCAAAGAGTCAAAACATCGTAGATGGGGCGCATATCAAACCGTTTTCACTTTTCTATGACGATCGCATCGACAATGGTCTTTCACTGTGTAAGAATCACCATTGGGCATTTGATCGGGGTTGGTTTGGTGTAAATGATGACTACACCATTGTCGTTGCTGCCGACCTGCGGGAGGAATCGCCTCATGCTAGACCAATGAGGGAGTTTTGTAACGTTCGCATACTCCTTCCTGCACAACTCCAGTACTACCCTCGTCTAGAAGCTTTGCGGTGGCATCGGGAAAATGTGTTTGAGGCAGCAGCTTAAAGACCTATTACTCTAACAGAACGTTATCGCCTATTCTTCAATCGATATTAACAAAAGAATTTTCCTTGGCGAACCAACGAAACAGTCTTGGTAACTGCGACACATCTAAAGCATAGTTCCCAGTCCACAGTACAATTTCTAAGAGCAATAAATTTCGTACCCACATTAGTTCAGGTTCAGAACCCACAAGTTTCAAGCCCTCGTAAAGCTGCCAGATGCGGTAAGGCAAATATAAATAAGGAACCATTACCCACGTAACAGAGTGAAATTGCCTTAGTGTCACACTTTCAGATAGGATTTGTAATCCCAGCATGACAAAGTACCAAACCAGTACAGTTAATACACTGTGGTAGCCCCATAGTATACCCCACAACAGCATAACAACTAGCGGCAGCAAAATTCCCCCCACCTGCATCGTACCAAACCAGACTTTATACCACCCTGGCAGTGGTTCAGGAACACTCATAGGCGATGCGTGCCGATTTACCCAGCCTACAACCACAGTAAAAAATGTGGCGACCACGAAAAATAGCAGGTTTTCTAGAAACAGGTAGAGCATGATCCTCTTATCTCCTCTGCTGCTCAGGTTTAAGCGCTCATTATTATGTATATGTATAAGTGATTATCATGACTTACACGTCGTTTTCTTCCTCCCAACCGATTATTTTCTCGCTCACATGATTAAGAAACCTCATGCTTCAAGTCAATGCTTTTGCTGAACTACAGAAGCAGTTGCGATCGCTTGGTGGCAAGGTCTACCAACCAGAAGAACTAGAACACGAGCAAACGAAAATTGTCAGGGACGCCGCTTTCCGCAAGATTGTCGTGACAACTTACAACCAGCGCTGTCCATTCTGCGGGTTACGCTTCCTCGACTCACTGTGTAAAATTATAAGGCTAACTGTTCATACACGGGTTGCGCTTGATTATGGCTGTTTCTGTTATTTCGTGCCTAATTCTTGAAGTTGTTCCTGGGCAAATTGGCTTGATTCAACATCATTATTTAATTCCAGGACTTTTTTGAAGTCTTCTACGGCTTCATCTTTACAACCGTTATTCTTGTAAGCAAACCCTCGCGCGATGTAAGCTTGGGCTAAAGACGGGTCAAGTTTAAGGGCTTGGTTATAGTCAGTAATGGCGCTGTCGTAGTCTTTTAAGTTATAGTAAGCACTCCCTCGGTTGTAGTAAGCTTGGGCTAAAGACGGATCAAGTTTCAGGGCTTGGTTGAAGTCAGCAATGGCGCGGTCGTAGTCTTTTTTGTCATTATAAGCAGTCCCTCGGTTGTTGTAAGCATTGGTATTGTTAGGATCAAGTTTCAGGGCTTGGTTGAAGTCAGCAATGGCGCGGTCGTAGTCTTTTTTGTCATTATAAGCAGTCCCTCGGTTGTTGTAAGCATTGGTATTGTTAGGATCAAGTTTCAGGGCTTGGTTGAAGTCAGCAATGGCGCGGTCGTAGTCTTTCAAGTCACTGTAAGTTAACCCTCGGTTGCTGTAAGCATGGGCGTAGGACGGGTCAAGTTTAAGGGCTTGGTTGAAGTCAGCAATGGCGCGGTTGTAGTCTTTTTTGTGGTAGTAAGCATTCCCTCGACCGATGTAAGCATCAGCATCATTAGAGTTAAGTTTGAGCGCTTGGTTGAAGTCAACAATGGCGCTGTCGTAATCTTTTTCGTGGTAGTAAGTTAACCCTCGACCGATGTAAGCATCGGCATAATTAGGGTTAAGTTTGAGCGCTTGGTTGAAGTCAGCAATGGCGCTGTCGTAGTCTTTTTTGTCGTCGTAAGCATTCCCTCGACCGATGTAAGCATCGGCATAATTAGGGTTAAGTTTGAGCGCTTGGTTGAAGTCAGTAATGGATTTGTCGTAGTCTTTCAAGTAATAATAAGCTACCCCTCGCTTGTAGTAAGCATCGGCATAATTAGGGTTAAGTTTGAGTGCTTGGTTGAAGTTAGCAATGGCGCTGTCGTAGTCTTTCAAGTGACTGTAAGTTAACCCTCGGTTGCTGTAAGCATGGGCTAAAGACGGGTTAAGTTTGAGCGCTTGGTTGAAGTCAGCAATGGAGCGGTCGTAGTCTTTCAAGTGACCGTAAGTACCCCCTCGGTTGTTGTAAGTATCGGCATCATTAGGGTTAAGTTTGAGCGCTTGGTTGAAGTCAGCAATGGCGCGGTCGTAGTCTTTCAAATGATCGTAAGTAGCCCCTCGGTTGTTGTAAGCATCGGCAAAGTTAGGGTTAAGTTTGAGCGCTTGGTTGAAGTCAGCAATGGTGCGGTTGTAGTCTTTCAAGTTGTAGTAAGCAGTCCCTCGGTAAAAGTAGACTATACTTTGATCCAACTCCTTAATAGGATCTTCAACCTGTTTTAGAGCGTCACTGAAGTTGGTAATAGCCTTATTCCAATCACTAGCCGTATAGCGAGTTAGTCCTACAGTAAAAAGGCTTAAATAAACCATCTCATTTGAAAGGCGGGTTTGTAATTTGAAACTCTTTAGTTCGGACACAGCCGCCGTCTGTTCTAATCGTCCTATTTTAGGTAAGCATTTTGGGGAACGTAACACCTCAAAGTGTACGCTCAACTGTACTGCCACATCTGTTACCCCATAATCACCCCAAATAACAATAGTTGCCTTATGTTTTTTCCCCTCCACAAGAGCATCCTTTTGTTCCGTCACAACTTGATTTAAACGTTGTATTTTTACATCGGGGTATTTTTTACTAGCGTCGTCCAGCCTATCAAAGATATTTTGGGTAACACGATAGTTTTCTAATTCGCGACCTTTAAAATCTGCGATCAGAACAATAATATCCTTAGTCGGGAGTTGCCATACATAAAACCCAGTGGCGCTCAAGAGGGGAATGATAATCATGCTAGCGAGAGCTAGACGGCGTAATCTTTTGTATTGCTCGGTTGGTGTAGGGGGATTGCTGTTTGGTATCAACTCTTGGGCTACATCACGCAATCTCGCGTTTCCTAAATTCGACTTACACGCAGCACGAATCAGGTCTTCAAGCCATCCCTGGGCATCTGCTACTTTTATTAAATTAAAAACAATATCTTGTAAACTATTACCACCAACTATTGCATCTAAATTTTTCTCTAATTCAAACGCTAGCATCCTCTCTAGGGATGTTTTGTTAGGAAAAGCATCATTTAAAGCTTCTAATAGTTTTTTACGCTGCTGACCAGATAGCTTCATATTTTTTTCTACAAGCTGACCCAACCGATTACTACTTGGGGTAAGATCACC
This sequence comes from Iningainema sp., assembly GCA_964657295.1. GTDB lineage: Bacteria > Cyanobacteriota > Cyanobacteriia > Cyanobacteriales > Nostocaceae > Rhizonema. The sequence continues at coordinate 6,407 of CAZZVG010000108.1, forward strand.
GAAGCTGACGTTTACCGCCAGATAACAGCTAAAACCCTTACTGTGCAAGAGACTTGAAAATAAAAATGCAGTTAATCATCAAAAGATCGTATGTAGTACGTTACTGCTGTACCAATTGACCTTTAGGTTAGTTGGTACATTGAGAACAGTCCATTAATATTGATTGGCAGAACACTTATCCAGCATGGGTTACAGCCTTAGCGTAACTTTCTGTACGATTGCTTATCTACCCCCTAGCAGTGACCATGGCACTTTAAGATCGGGTATCAGCCATGGGTACTCTCTTAGTACAGGTAATGCAGAGGGCAAAATAAAACGTAGAGAGCGCAGCGACACCGGACGATTTCCATCTCGATCCACCAGTCCAAATTGTTGAGCCAGTTCGGCTACAATCTGCACTTTTCCCGTGCGACGAATGACATTTGGATCGCTTGCAAGTGCAGCAATGACTCGTCCTGTCAGTAAAGGAGTTTCCCAGTTGTAACGATCGGTAAATATGGAGTAATTCTTGTCAGTGGCATTTTTTTCATTCATTTCGGATGCCAGATGGGAAATATTTTCAGTCCCCACAATACCAGGCCAAATTGAAACAGAAGTAACGTTATGTGGTTTTAGCTCAACAGCCATATCTGCCGCCAAGCGATCGCACGCCGCTTTACCAGTGCCATATACTACGCCAAAAACATAGGACAGACCTCCCCACGAGGAAATCGTGCAAATTAATCCCTGTTTACGCTTAGTCATCATCCGGGCAGCAAAAACACTCGCAACATAGTGACTGCGAAGACCAACGTTGTTGCCTGCATCCCAAAGATCCGGTTCACAATCCCAAAAAGGTCGTCCATAAGCGTTGTTTAATGCCTGGAAACCTGAAAAAGCATTATTAACCAATAAATCAAGTTGTCCATTCTGCTCATCACTAATACGCTCAAAGACTAAACGCACTTGCTCATCGTTGTTGTGGTCTACCTGGACAGGAATACATACACCACCAGCTTCCTCCACAGCTGCTTGGGTTTGAGTCAGACTGCCTGAGACATCACTGGAATTAGAGTTGTTGAGACTGCGACCCGTAATGTACACAGTCGCACCAGCCTCACTAAGACCGATTGCAATCCCCTTGCCAATGCCCCGCGTAGCGCCTGTAACTAATGTTACTTTACCTTCAAGGTGTTTCATTATTTTCTCTTAGTTCCTTTTCCAGGCTCCTAATAAACTCTCTTAGCACATCTGTCTGTGTTCTAGATTTGCCTTCACAATAGCGCTTTAAAACTTCCAACTCCTTGACGGGTAGCCGAATTGTTAAGGGTTTCAATTTTTCATCCATCGTACTGCACAATATCATACTATTTGCAGTATAATAGAGAAATAGGGATTGTAACACTTATGAGCAAAAATCCGATGACTGCCGAAGAAAAACAAGCACTCTCAACCGCGATCAATATTTATGTCGAGATGGGTGTGTTAAATCGAGTCTGTCAGTCAACAAAGTCTTTTTTAGCGCGTGTCCCTGGTATTAATTCTCGTAGGTTGCAAACTCTGATTAAAAACCATAGTCAGGAAATTGCTGTGATGGCTGGCGCGTCGCACGTAATTTATAAAACTGGTGATTATAGACCATCCGGGCGTGGTGCGCTATTGTCGTAAAAGTGGCGGGGATCGGGCTGTAAATATCTCTCCTTCCATTGAATTTATTTTTTAGTGTAAGGGAATCTTATCCGGACTTAAAAAAAATGAACACACTGGAATTAAAACCTGGTCAGCAAATAGGGGTTTTTTATTACGATGATAGGCGTGGTAGTAAAGCTGAAATTGGCATAGTTGCGCGCATTACCACCCAAGGGCAAGTAACTCTCTCTAGTGGTAAACGCTACACATCTGAGGGGAAAGAAATAGGTGCTGTAGAACCTAGTTACCTATGTTTAATAGAAAGAGCGCAAGAAGTTATATCCAAGGCTATGGCACGTCAAGAACTCATTGATGCACTCGCCCTTGCAGATATAGCTTCCCCTCAAGGAAAACGTGATTATTCAGCTCGCGCTGCAGTAAAAGCCGCTATTACTGCACTCAATGAACACGGTTGGTACGCCGATGTAAATGGTGAAATGGATGTAATGGAGTCTGAAATAGAGCAAAAAATTCGGTCTTATCTAGAACGACATGAGCCAACAATCTAGTACTGACAAGTTAATAGATCTTTACCATCTAATAATTAATTGAGGTTTACCCCATGCAACAGCAATTACAGCAACGTTTGTACTTTACAGCCGAAAAAATTTGCATCGGCTCCTACAATGAAGTTGAAAAGTACGAGCAGGAAAATACACAAAGCTATTGGGCATCTGATTTTTATCAATTAATTAGTATCTATGCTTACATTTTACCTAATAGTGCTAACAGAAATTACGATTTTCTATGGCTGGAGAGCAGATTTATGCAGGTCATAGCCTTGCTGAATGTCTAGATATTGTCAAGCAGAAACTAAAACTTAAAGCATCTTTTCGGGGGAAACTTCCCAAGGGAAAATGCCGCGCTGACATTATATTACCTAAATCTTTTAGTCAATATCAGTAATTAAAGGTGGGTCATGAACAAGGAAGAACGGTTAAGGCAAGAAAACGAGAAACTATTGGCAATAGCTATTCAAGCCAAGCGGCTATTGTTGAGCGATGAAATTCAAGACGCTACACCTGAAGTCATGAACTTAGCCGAATTAGTCGAACGCTACGAAGCAGCAACTGGTGAAATTAAGCCAAATCTTAAACCCTATGGCAAAAAGCCTTGGTACGCTAGTTTCAATGAAAAAGGGCAAGTAGCTGATTTGAAAGAAATAAGTGCCCTATCTTGTGTAGATAGTAGTATAGAATTGCTGTATAGCTGACATATGCACTACGGATATCGCTGCTACAACAAAGACGGTGAACCTTTGGGATGGTTTTACACGTATAACAATGAAACTGAAATTACTTGGACAACTATAGATTTGAATTGGTGCAAGCGGTGGAAAACAGAACGGGGTGCGAAAAAGCATTTTGATCGTTACAACAGACGTTGGCGGTTCAAAAGTAGTGGAGGCTACCTTAAAATTGAAGTAATGCCAGATATTCAAGAGCCTGAATCTGCTGAAACGAAAGCGAGGATGCTTTTAGAACAATGGGGTGACAATGTCACGACAAAGGAGCACACCCTATCCCCCAACCAAGCGGAGCTTCCAGGAGAGGTTTCCTCAAAGGAACCCTCTAGGCATGGGGCGATCGCCTCACAAAATAACGGACTAAACCTTCAATTTCTATCATTCCACCCTCAGCCAAAAATTTTACAATGGTTGTCATCAGAGCGCAACCTCGATGAGAATGGTGAAATTGAAAGTGATGATACACTTATTAACCGGAAGTTAGAGAAGCTAAGGAAATTAGAGCAGCAAGGATTTTAACTTCATTTTTATGTATCCCCTCAATATTTCGGGGTAGGCAATTACTCTGGTTGCCACGACCAA
>CAZZVG010000109.1:0-9896 GCA_964657295.1 Iningainema sp.
AAAAGCCTCTGCTGAATGCTGACAAGCATTCAGCACTTCCGTTGCCTGTATGACTTTTCCGAACTCGAGTTGTGCCACCTTTGTCTACACAATCCCTCAGCACAGCTGACAGAGGAATCGCAGATAGTTATATCCCTACTCCATACTATATTATTCAATTTATAAGAGATCTTAACTATACTTATAATTATTTAAACTTTTCATAAATTTTCTTGATAAGTTAGAAATACATATACAAGTCTCTCGATAGTTTTACTAACATAATTGTTGCCAAAAATTAATCTATGGATCGACGGTCTTTTTTGCTTGGTGCAGGTACAGTAGCACTCTCACAACTATTTGTCAGTTGTGCTGGAAACAACCAAGCAAAGTTATACGTGCAACTGTTAAAAAATTCTATACCCGCTCAGGTGGTGAATCAGTTTACTAAAGGTGTGCAGAAGACGCAGTTAAAATTTGCCCCAGTAGAGCATTTACAGGATTTATTTAAGCAATTGCAAACCTGGCAGAAGAAAACAAATACGACAGATAATGAGGACTGGCATCGCTTTATACCGTTGGCAAAATCTGAAAAAACGACCGTCGCTGACTTGGTAACTTTGGGAGATTATTGGGTCAGTGTAGCAATCCAACAGAAACTGATTCAACCATTGGATGAGTCACAGTTAAAACAATGGTCTTCTTTGCCCGAACGGTGGCAAGAATTGGGGAAACGGAACGATCAGGGGCAGGTAGATCCTCAAGGAAAAGTTTGGGCCGTACCTTACCGTTGGGGTAACACTGTCATTGTATACCGCCGTGACAAGTTTCTTCAAGAATTCGATTGGATGCCCAGCGATTGGAGTGATTTGTGGCGAAGTGAACTGCGAGCGCGCATTTCTCTGTTAGATCAACCACGCGAAGTGGTTGGACTAGTTTTAAAGAAGCTGGGAAAATCCTACAACACAAAGAATCTTCTTGACATTCCAAACTTGGAGGTAGAACTACAGAAATTAAATCAGCAAGTCAAATTTTATAGTTCAGATAGGTACTTAGAACCCTTAGTCACTGGAGATACCTGGCTAGCGGTTGGTTGGTCAAGTGATATCCTGCCAACTCTTGCACATTATCCGCAATTGAGTGTCGTCATTCCTCGCTCAGGAACTGCATTGTGGGCGGATATGTGGGTACGTCCTACAGGTAAAAAGGGGGAGAATTTGTTCTACAAATGGATTGATTTTTGTTTACAACCAGGTATTTCTCAGCAAATCTCTCTGCTCACCAAAACAAATTCACCGTCAGCAAAAGTTAGTGCCTCAGATATCTCACAATCATGGCAAAAAGTGCTACTGAGTAATTCTGAGGCTTTTGGGAAAAGTGAATTTTTACTTCCTTTACCACCAGACACTGCTGTACAATACGAGTCTTTGTTTGCAAAAATCAAGAGTTAGTTAAGTAAGTGGGCGTAAGGAAGTACTTCCCCACTACTTTGTTCTACTATTAAAATCAACATTACACAATGCTGGACTTGTACTAAAGTTGCACGTGTAGGTTGCTAAACGTTCTTTTTGATAATCGAATACCCGGAGATTATAACCATAACGTCGTGCAACGTTGCCCACGCGATTAAGGAAACTGTAGCGTTCTGAGTAGTCTAGTATACTCCAAATTTGTTGATTTACTAATAAGTCTACTCGCCCTGGCTCTGTTTTTTTTGCTGGATATGCTATCCAGTTATCCAACAATTTATTCTCAGAGTTTTCTTTTGCCAACCACAAACTGGGAATAGTCAATCCCCTTTGGGAAATAGTGTTAGCTGTAATCACATTTTTGGGGTTTTGCAATAAGCTTAGTTCCAAAGGAGCATTTGAAGGTTCTGGAATCGAGGAAGTTTCTGCAAATGAGGCTTGGGTTGGTAAAAGGGATGTACTAAGACAAATAGCTAATAGTAGTAAAAGCGATCGCATTTTCTTTAGTTGTAGATGGCAAGCATTAGGTGAGTTGCTAAAATCAAATTGAGTAGACTATACTGTGACAATAATCTTGCCGTTTTGCTGGTTGGACTCCATGTAGCGATGTGCTTCCACAAAGTTTTCTCTCTAGAAAACTTTGTCAAGAATAGGTTTAAGCTTTCCAGATTCTAAACCGTGATATACGTACTGTTTGGCTTTCTCAAAGCGTTCTGGATTCAGGGTGATTTGAAATAGGCTGTATCCCTGCACCTTCAATCCCTTTTGTATCGCTTTTAAAAGCGGAAACGGCGTTGGTTCCATACTTAAAGATCCATACTCAAAAATTGTGGCTTCATGAGCAGCAGCATTTGCCAGGGTTTCTACGAAAGAACCTGCCACAGCATCAAAGATGATATTTGCTCCCTGCCCCGAGGTTATTTCCATAACTCGTTGTGGCAAATCTTCTTCATTTGTCACAATTACATAATCTGCACCTTCATCTAGGAGCATTTGTTTCTTGCCTGCGCCGCGAGTGGTAGCGATCGCTACTGCTCCTTCTGCCTTGGCAATTTGAATTGCTGCGTAGCCAACACTACTACTGGCTGCGGTAATGAGCACAAAGTCCTTGGGTTTAATTTGCCCAAACTCCATCAACGCACCATAGGCAGTGAGATACTGCATCCAGATTGCCGCACCTTCTTGAACAGAGAGATTTTCCGGGTAACGGGCAACTGCGTATGCAGGAACTACAGTGCTTTCACCATAGACACCGTACTTCGTCATTGAAAAGGCGGGAATGGTACTAACGCGATCGCCAATTTGAAACCCATTGACTCCAGCCCCAATAGCATCAATTACCCCTGCCGCCTCATAACCTAAACTTGAAGGAAGCGTTGGTGATTCTAAGTATTTTCCTTCCCGGAAGAGAACTTCAGCCCGATTCAAGCCAATTGCTTCAACTTTTAGCCGCACTTCACCCTCACCAGGTTCCGGCATTGGTAGTTCCTCTAACTTTAGTACATCTGCACTACCTAATGTATGAAAACGGACAATTTTTACCATTGTTTTTTTCTCCAAAGAGTGAGCAGAACTTGAGCGAGGACTTAGTTATCAGAACTCAGAATTTAAGGAGCATTTTAGTTGATAACATAAAGTCATAAGTTCTGTACATAATTCCTGCGAAGTAGATCGGGTTCCAATATGCGTCCTCAATCCGTACATCGAATGACTCAATGGGAAAAATGTAACACTGCCTTTCCAGCAAAGCGCCTCTGTGTAAGCTGCTGTGCCACTTCTGCTACTTGAGTCCAAGGTGCTTCCACATCAATATGAGGGTGGAGTTGTCCGTGGGCGACTAAGTGTACTAACCGCTTTAGCCCCACCGATGCAGGCTCTCGCTTGAGTTCGTGAAATAGGATAAAGCCATATAAACTAGCACCACCTGTCCCGTAGAACTTCTTAGCATCAAACGTTACCTCCCCATTAGCAGATGTACCGAACAAAACACACATGCCATCAGGTGCTATTAAACTTAGTGCGGTAGATAGTGTCGTCCCTCCCACAGACTCTAAAATTAAATCATACGGTCCATACTCACTAGCTACTGAAAGATCGTCTCCTGTCACAACAATATCTGCCCCAGTCTGCTTGACAGATGTTTCAAACTGTGGATTACGCACATGAGCAACTACAGTTGCACCTGACAGTCGTGCCAGTTGACAGGCAAAGTTTCCCACTCCACCAGAAGCACCTGTAATCAAGACTCTACGATTGAGAAGAGAACCTGCTTTAGCTAGGGCGTGCATAGCAGTCAACCCTGCCACAGGTAAGGTAGCCGCTTGGGCAAACGTGACTGATTCCGGTAACTCGGCGAGGGCATGTATGGGAACTGCCACAACTTCTTTCCATGCGCCATTCGGGACAAACCCAACAACGCGCTTCTCTACACTCGGCCCCCCATCGGCTGCCGCAACTTCGATTGTACCAGCCAAGTCCCAACCCGGTTGCCACCCAGCCTCAGCACTCATTGCCCGTCGCACCTCCCCCCGGTTGAGAGAAATTGCCGCCACCCTTACCAGTGCCTCTGATGAGGATATTGTTGGGGGAGACACTTCTTTAATGGTTAAACGTCCCTCTACTTGTGGATCGACAACAACAGCACGAATCTTGTCCATGATGAGAAATTACCTTGCTACCATAAATATGCTGATTCTTCCTAGCTTCTAGCCAGGGGATGAAAGCTAGCTTTGGGATTTATCCAGCCAGTAACATCTGAAGATTCTTGTTAAATTGGGCATAAATACTCATTAAATATCGCTAGCGGTAGCGCTACCATCTAAGTATGGTAAGAAAAACAGAGAATCTTATAAGACTAAGCCTAAAGGCGAAGGAAGATTTAAAAAACCTATCAGCCACCCACGGCTTAAGTCTATCAGAAATGGTCGAGAAACTGATTACTGAATATGTTCAAAACTCAGCCAAGATAACAACCAATCATGACTGAAACCAAACCGACTCATACCGCACGTCGGGGACGAATATTCCCCGAAATTCAATGGACTTCTGAACAAAAAGCCCAACGTGAAGCCGATATCGAGGCTTTTTATCAACGTTGTAAACCGATATTTGATCAAGTCAAATCGGAATTGATTGAGACTCATTACAACTGGTATGTTACTGTTGAACCAAATAGTGGTGAATATTTCGTCGATCAAGATTTAGAAGTGGTTTGGCAAAAGTGTCGTAAAAAGCATCCTGGTAAAATACACCATACTTTCCGAATTAATGAAACAGGGGCGTGTGGAACAATATAATGGACTGATTTATTGGTGATGAGGATACGCTACTTTTCGAGATTAATTTAATAACATCCGATGGCTTGGACTTACCAGTTGATGCAATGCTCGACACAGGTTTTTCCTATTGGTTAGCGATTGATGAGCAAGATTTAGATGCGCTTGCTTGGACTTATTTTGACCAACAAATCATGCGAACCGCACGGGGAGATGTAAGATTTGAAATCTATGTAGGGAAAGTTAAATTTGATGGTCAAGAACTTGACATTCCTGTTCACGTTGGCAAAGGTTTAACGGAAGTTTTACTTGGTCGTCGATGGCTGACAAATCGACGACTGGTTGTGGATATACCGTCGAGTGAATTGACTTTGAGATAACTACATCCCTTCAAGATGGCTTAACTGTAGAAAACTCGTAAATAGTTGTTATCTTCTACCGAACTCTCAATGATTCATTTAGAAGAGATAGTAGAATTTCTGGATCGCTTCTTTGCTCTGCATCGCTTCCCTCTTGAGGAAAGAGGTGGTGTGTATTTGCCATCATCACGTCCTGTCAAACGTTTGGGGTTGGCACTAGAAGCGTGGACGCATTTACCTGAATGGGCGAAAGCGAAAAATTTAGATGCACTCTTTTTACATCGCCCGTGGAAACTTGAAGCGGGAAAACTTACACCCGATCTTGGGGTTATTTTCTATCATCTAGCATTTGATGAACAATTGACAATTTCATTCAATCCTCGGTTGGCGCAAGTCTTGGGAATGTCTTGCTTAGAAGTGTTAGGTGAGAAAGATGGTAGAGCAATTGGGATGATAGGAGAAATTCCCACTTCACTCTTTGCTGGTTTGTGTCGCTGTGTGAATCAAATCTTTGGTGGAAACGAGCAAGTACATGCAGAAAATTGTATTGAAGTTACACGAATTGCTGTTGTGGGGGCAATGACAGACGCGCTGGTTCGTGAAGCCGCGCATCGTGGTGCTAATGTGTATATAACAGGACAGTTACGACAGCCAGCAGTACAGGCAATGCAAGAAACTAATATGGCGGTGATTGCTGTTGGTCATCGTCGTAGCGAAGTCTGGGGTTTGCGATCGCTTGCTGGAGTACTGAGCGAACGATGGTGCCAACTTGAACTAGTTATATATAATACAGATTAAAAGAGTATTTTTACTATTCTCAATACCAAGGTTATAAAATGGTCTCCCTTGTCAACGTCAAGATGATCAAGATGATTTAACTGCGGAAAACTCGCAAATAGAGTGAAATGGGCAAAAACGGCAATGATATCCAGGATTAGGTAAAAATACTTGGCTGAAATGATTGTTTTGTTGCTGATATTTTTGTAAATCTTGCTGGTGCTTTTGAGCAATATGTGCTAGTTCTGATTCTATGGCGTCTAACTCACTCTGAGTAACGCTAATAACCTCAGATTTTTTACTAAGTTCCAAATTATAAAATGAAGCGATCGCTTGATAATTGGGATAAAGATAACGAGCAGCTACTAAATAAACTAATGCCTGTCTTTGATCAAAAGGAGATTTTCCAGTTTTAAAATCTAAAATATGCAAAGTTTGATCGGACTCGATGAAAACACAATCCATAGCTGCATACAAGCGGAATCTATAATTTGGCTGCGTAATCAAAATTGGTTTGGGAAAACCTTCGTCGCCGCGAGTTAAGAGGACGATTTGTTTACCCAGAAGCAATGGATCTTTATGATAATTTTGTAAAATTTGCACTACGCGCTGCTGGACTTCTTCAGTTGAGTCGCTCAATTTCAGAATCTGTGCAACTTGTTCGACACCATCAGATCGCTCCAACAGATATTGATGGTGATGAAACTCATAAACACCTTTTTGTGCCAGTAAGCCAATACGCTGAGATGCACTAGCTGTTGCCGAAAGCGCTTTGACTCGCGGTTCGTGTTGCCGCGCTTTGATAAACCCCCGTCTCATCTGACAATGCCACCGTTGTTGGCTTGTTGCTGGGGCAACTAAAGACCAAAGGTGATAACTGGCGAAAGGTGATTCAGGGGTTGACATTGCTTAGAATTGGTAAAAGAGAATATTGGCGGCAAAAGACGCGAGTGCTGAAAGCTTCTTGTTTTACTTTTAATCAATGAGAGAAATTGCTAAAAATAAGTGATAGTAGTGCTTACAGCGATATACAATCTAGTATTAATGGTAGGAAATGATTACCCTTGACTTGACTTTTCTCAGGATGTGGAAAGTGACGCAAACAGTCGCAAATGACCTCGATTCAACCCATCCTGAAGACTCAAAGATGGGAGTGAAACTGTGAAGGTGACTCTCGTGGGATTGCCCTACAGTAGTAATGGGATGGAACGCCCATCACCTAAATTCAGTGGGGGCGTTAATTACTGCTAGTCATATGCGTCACCCTAGTGTGGGATAAAGATATCTCTAACTATGTTGATTGTGGCACTCCAAAAATTACTGATACTATTGTGGCAAATATTTAAGAGTAGAGCGAACGCTCTAAGTTGAAAATAGGCAATGGGGAATGGGGTCAAAAATATTTCTATCTCTTTGTTATGACCAAAAAGTAGGTAGTAGGTGGGCTATGAGTTAGGTTTGGAGTCCTTGCACACCTTTTTATTTTTTAAAAAAAGATTTTTGAGCGGTATGACGAGCAGCGCTCAAAGTTGAAGCTCAAGAGCGTAGAAAAGAACGCTCCTGAAATTTATGGTGTTCCCAAACGGCACCTGATCTTCATTAATATGGCGAACCCTATCTTCTGGCTTGAGAATATCCGCTTTTCTTGGTGGCTGCCTCAAGCAAAACCTGGCGATCGCTGATGAAATGAAAAACACACATGGTAGCCTAACCAGTATGCTATTTATTTTGCCTTAACATTGCTTTCTTCATGAGCGCGACACTTTCCCAGCAAATTCAAGAGTTTTACGATGCTTCCTCTAGTCTGTGGGAACAGATATGGGGTGAACACATGCACCATGGTTATTACGGTGTAGATGGTAAGCAAAAAAAAGACCGTCGGAGGGCGCAAGTTGATTTAATCGAAGAACTCCTGAAGTGGTCAGGGGTATATTCAGAGGATGCGGAGAGTTTACCAACTTCAATCCTGGTGTCTCCGCATCAGTCTGAACAAATTCATGCAACTCGGTACGAAAATATTCTTGATGTGGGTTGTGGGATTGGTGGTAGTACCCTATACTTAGCCGAAAAATTTCATGCTCGAGCAACGGGAATTACTTTGAGTCCCGTACAAGCCGCTCGAGCAAAGGAACGCGCCCAAGAGTTGGGATTGAGTTCAAGGACTCATTTTCAAGTGGCAGATGCTCAAGCAATGCCTTTTGCTGACAACTCTTTTGACTTGGTTTGGTCATTAGAAAGTGGTGAGCATATGCCGAATAAAATTCAGTTTATACAGGAATGTTTGCGGGTGCTTAAACCTGGTGGAACGTTCATTATGGTAACTTGGTGTCATCGACCGATTGAGAATTCACCACTAACGGTAGATGAGCAAAAGCACTTGCACGAGATTTATCGAGTGTACTGTTTGCCTTACGTCATTTCTTTGCCAGAGTATGAAGATATCGCCCGTCAACTGGGATTGCAAAACATTCGTACTGCGGATTGGTCGCCAGCTGTTGCACCTTTTTGGGATATGGTAATAGATTCAGCGTTTACTCCTCAAGCAATTTGGGGTTTATTGTCTTCTGGTTGGAGTACTATTCAAGGGGCGTTGTCTTTAGGCTTAATGCGTCGGGGTTACGAGTGCGGGTTGGTTCGATTTGGATTGTTGTGTGGAAATAAGTAAACGAAGCGCAGAGAGTGAAGAGGATGAGTCAAGTTTCGCAGGGTGGATTTCAGAGTAGTTGGCTTTATGCTTTGTGGAAGTTTTCCCGTCCGCACACGATTATTGGAACGAGTTTAAGTGTTGTGGGGTTGTATTTAATTGCAATTTCTCTACTCCCCTCTACGCCACTTGCTTCAACCGGAACCCCGGCAACCCAGTGGTTCCCCTACTCCCCATTCCCTCTTTTAGGCGCATGGATCGCCTGTTTGTGTGGCAATGTTTATATTGTGGGGCTGAATCAACTAGAAGATGTGGCAATTGATCAGATTAATAAGCCTCATTTGCCGATAGCTTCAGGAGAGTTTTCTTGGCGACAAGGGCAATTGATCGTGATCACAACTGGTGTTCTGGCGCTGGTTTTTGCATTGCTGCTAGGACCTTTTTTGTTTGGGATGGTAGGAATTAGTTTGGCAATTGGCACAGCTTATTCTTTACCGCCAATTCGCCTGAAGCGATTTCCTTTTTGGGCAGCACTATGTATTTTTTCTGTACGTGGGGCAATTGTGAATTTAGGGTTGTTTTTGCACTTTAGTTGGGTTTTACAAGAAAACCGATCAATTCCCTTTGCTGTCTGGGTGCTGACGTTGTTTGTTTTAGTATTTACGTTTGCGATCGCCATTTTTAAAGATGTCCCGGATATGGAAGGGGATCGTCTATACAATATCAAGACTTTTACCCTCCAACTCGGTAAGCAAACAGTTTTTAATCTCGCTCTTGGAGTCATAACTGTCTGTTATCTAGGGATGATTTTGGTTGGTACGCTTGGGCTGACTGAGGTAAACTCTGTTTTCCTTGTGATCACTCATCTGCTTGTATTGGCGGGGATGTGGTGGCAAAGTCGGGCTGTTGACTTGCAAGATAAAAGTGCGATCGTCAATTTTTATCAATTCATTTGGAAACTCTTTTTTCTCGAATATCTGATTTTTCCTACCGCCTGCCTTTTGAGCTAAGAAAAGGAGTTAGGAGGTAATACTGTTCTGAGGTGCGATAATTGATCGGCGTTGCATGATTGAAGTATGAATTAGCCTCACGCTAAGACGCTAAGAATTGTTTTTTAGTTATCTGGCAAAATGTCAATTCATACCTCTATTCAGCAACGCCATCACATATAAGGAGTTAAAAAGTTATGTTTTCTATTCAGATTTATTTGCTAATGACACAAAATTATCCTGAGTTCCAGAGCCTAAGTGATATATCTTTTGCTAATGTTATTGCGATCGCTACAGTCATTTCTAGTATTGTAATCCTTGTTTATTTTGCCTGGAAAACTTTGATAACATCCAACTCTTTTCAGCAAGGAGTTACTCTTTATCAACAAGAAGATTACAAAGGT
>CAZZVG010000110.1:0-9878 GCA_964657295.1 Iningainema sp.
GGAAAAACGCTCTAGCTTGCCAGCTATTGAGCGTAACAATTTAAAGAATCAGGAGTATTGTAGTATGACAGCTTCATTGGAGGCATCCCCTCGTTTATCTGTGGTTAAAACAGCCTCCAAGGTAACCCCAGACCCTGAAATAACCCAAAAGATCGCCTCTGCAAAAGCGATGAGCGCTCGTGCGCTTAGCCAACTAATAGACGCGGGTCGAGTATTAAGAGAAGCTCAAGCTTTAAATAAAAAGCAGTACGCTGCTGAAATGGTAAATGCCGGACTGGATAAAACTGAGGGCAATAAGTTAATCGCAGCAGCAACAGCAGCAGATGCGATGTCTTCGGACAATGTAGCTCATAAATTGAGTCTTCATTTGCTCATTCAATTAAAACAAGACAGAAATCAGACAGCTTTAGATGCCATCACTGATGACGACACCCAACTATCTGTTGTCGAGAAGATCAAAAAATATCGTACTCCAGCTGCTCCTAAAGAGAAAAAATCAGTTCGTCGTGTTGGCAATCAAAAAGGGGGAACACCGAAGTTAGTAATCGAAGTTCCTCCAGGGCCACATGTAGAAGAAATCTACAACGATTATGAGAAATCTGGCACTCATGTTGCACAGTGGCTAGGAAGTTTGATTAATAGGGAGCATGATTCATCACGGATCTCGCCTGAACCAAACGGGGAAATCGCAGTAACTACAGCAACACCAGATCCACAACGGGATGCCTCTTTCCCCCGTCCTGATTCTCAAAATGAAATTGAACAAACTTTAGCTCTAGCAGCCCTTGATTCGCCTGAAAATCAACCACCCAAAACTGAAGTGGTGCGATTGCCCTTGGCACTGCGCTCCCCTACGCGAAACCTGGTTAAATCTGGGCAACCTTGGATAAAATTGCCCCATCTAGTATCAACAAGACCATTAATTGACAATGAGGGGGCAATTTTATCCCCCCCACCATCCTCTGAAAGGCGCTCTACACTCAAGGTGGGGGAAGGTTGCCCAGATTTTACTACATTTTTTGGAACCGCGCAATCGCCTGAAGATTCATCACCCAACGCTCTTGTCCCACCATCACTAGAACTCGCCTTAGAATTTCAAGCACAACTAGATACAGAACTCCCCTCCCCTGTTGTTGAAAATCCAAAGGAACAAGAAGTTGCGCAGGCAGAATTGGATGCTTATGTAGAGGCTCAAGCACAAGAAGTTGCTCCATTCGTTCAAAACGTTGTCCCCCTCTTCACTAGCTGGGCGGATTTGGTCTGTACTTTCAACGATGCACAAATCCCCTCACCTATTGCTGAAGATAAACAAGTCTGTGATGGTGAATCGTCTGTCAGCTACACTCCCTCGCCCGACGAAAATCAAGCAGTGCAAAGCAATGCCGAACTTATCCGCACGGCAATCACTCAACAAAATTGGCATTCGGTTCAATCCTTAAGCAAGACATGGACAAAGCAGTTCAAAAAAGCTGTATGGGCGCAACTAACATCTGTTGAACAGAAAGCCCTTAGAGCTATTGCTTCGTCTGCGCCTCCCACTACTACTGTTCCAAAAATTGAGATGAAGATAGGTGATCTCGTGGAATGGACGGGTGATAAATACAATGCAGCTCATGGATGTGATGGTGAACTTGTGGAGCAAGTGTTTTCTGATTTCTGGGTCAAGTGGGCAAAACCAGACGGAACTCACTTTAAGCGCCGAGATTGCATGGAGGATTTGAAATTACGTCATGAACTCTAAACGATTACGAGAGTCAGCAATTTTGTATTGGTCCGTTAACGATATGGATTTATCTCTCAAAAAACAAATCATGCAAAAAGTACATTCTCCAGAGTGGGAACATAATCAGACTCTCTTGAGACTATTGGAAACACGGAGAAATTTGGATGAAGCAATTGCAGATCTCATCTCTGTTGGGAACCTCGGGTCGGGAGCAACAGTGGAGTTTGAGAAAAAACTGATAGAGACAGAAGTCAGTCTATCTAGGACCTTGAAGAGAAATTGTATCTCAGATTTTTAGTTTCACTTCAGTCACAGCCCCATCTTTAACAATAATAGCCAGTCTCAGGTTTTTAGAACCCAAGTCAATGCGACTGATTAACTTTTAAATGTGGAGGTAATGCCGCTGAATTCTGGGATTCAATTTTAACGAACAATCATTATAATCAGGGAAAGGAAATTAAGGTGAAGGTGGCGGATGCTGAGAACACCCACCACCCCAAGGATTACCTAACGTTTTTAGTTGTGAAAGAAATTTTCAACTTTAAAACGTAAGGAATCCCCTGCAATATTCTAAGCGTCATTGCTGTATTCCTTTTTTATTTGGGGGCAGGGAAAGCCAGTCTTTCCCTTACCACCCCCGTTTCCGAAAATAGCAGATACTGATTATTTTTCAATGTTTTTGGTTGCACTGTCAGCGCGATTGCTCTGGCAAATCAGTTATCAAATATCATTAATCAATGGGTAACAAATCAGTCTCTTTCCAGTTAGTAAGCCTTTTTTGCTGCCAACTAATGTATTCGGCAATGTTTTGAATATTGAGTGCTATATCTTTGGCATATTGTGTATTAAGCAAAGTTGCCATCTCTAGCAACGTATCAACAGGCTTATGCGCTGGTAGCCGTGTAACTTTTTCTTCAGCATTAATGTAGCAAAAACCCAATTCTGTTTCTACTAAATCAGTATAACGCCACTTATAACCACTGCGACCTTTTTCAAGATTCCGCACATATTCTCTGAACCAAGCTTTAGGTTCAGTCGCTGACTTCAACAAACGATCGCGGAATTCAATCAAAGAATCTCGCTTAGCTTCTGCTGAAGCAATATATTGTTTTATGAGCGAACAGTCTTTTTCGTAGGGCATTTTCGTAGTGCCGCTACATATTCCCGAAAAAAATCCCCATTTGACTGTGTAACCATGTTTGGCAAGTGTATTACCAGGAAGTTTTTGGACTGAACCACAGCACTGGCAAGTGCCCTTATATTCTGATTTCATTGGTAAATAATAAATGATTTTTACTCAAACTTTCAGAGTTACAGTTAGACGCGATCGCGCCGACTCTTCGCGAACTTGCATTGTTGATGGTCGTGTTTGAATGATAGGATTAGCCGATGTAGTCCGGGCAGCTTTCGTCCGCACATCCATAAGGGTGCATTCCGCAAATGAAGATGTGACCCCCATAGGACTGCCCGTGATAATTCTTGCAATTCTTGCATGAGGTGGGAGTAGTCAAGTCTTCGGCTGAAGAAGTTAAGCTATGGTGTAAGTCAGGGGATGGGGTATCGGAGTCAACGATTGGCTCTCGTTCAAATAAATATTGGATCAAAGTGCCGCCAGACCAGAATAGAACAGCTCCACTAGCTACTGAAATAACGCAATATTTCTGTACCGATTCGAGTTGATGCTCGATAGGCTGAAGTTTTTTGCCAACCCAAATTAAGGTTTTAGCTGAAGTGCTTATTATAAAGCCAGTTAAACCGATGCAAATAGGGAATATGCTAATGATTCCAACAACAGTTAGCAGTGTTCGATATTGAAGTTTCATGGCATTGATAAAATGTGATTACTAAATCCAACAAATGATGCTGGTTAATGAGTGTTGGTAGTTGTTGACCGAGTGCGAATTACTTCTTGGTTGTGTGCTGATAATCCACGGTACGCTCAGTCACAAACTACCTCAAAAAACAATTTTTTACGAACCCTATGGGAACAGACGAGGATCATGAATGCCTTCGTTATTCTCTAGGATCTCTTGGATTTCTGGGCTGAATAAAACTTCTAATGAATTGCTTCTCAAGCTTTCAATCAAAAGAGCAATCGCCTGATTTTTTGAAGTAGCAAACCCTCTACGATTGTTTTCAAAATCATGCCAAGCCCACTGACAACCGCACCAAACAAAGCCTGGAGAATAGCCTTTCTCGTCTACTAAATTAATTGATACCGAGCTGAGAGGTTGAAGCTGGTATTCTTTCAAGGTTTCTTCGTAAGATTCAATTGGACAGATAATCCTAGCCTCAACAGTAATTTCTGAGGAACTAAGTGATTCGCAAGCAGAGAGGAAATCAATTGCTGCGCTTAGATCTAGCGTCTCTGGGGTGCGGTAGGCAGACGCTCTTACGAGTCCATGCTTCTCTACCAAATCATCAATTTGTTGGGCTATTTCTTGACCTTCGGGTGTGTTACAGACTGAAACACCATGAGAATTACACAAATTTCCATCATTATATTGCAAGAAGTATCTCACTAACATGATTCCTCCAAAATATACGCTACGGATTGACAGGGTCTGCTCCCATTTCTGTAAACCTGATTATCAAAGGTTCATTCCTTCCAGGAATCTGACTTGCTTGAGGGACAAGCCAATAAATTCATGAATGCCAGGAGAAAATCTATCCCGCCAAATATCAGCCGGACAGAAGGTAACATGAGCCGCAACAGCGGCTTGCTCATCTTCGGGGCGATCGCCAACGAGATAAACGCTCTCCGCCTTCGCCCCCGCATAATGCCGAAGCACATAGTCAATCATTCCCGGATGCGGTATGCGACAGGAGCGTAGGTCGGCTGTGTCAATCTCGGTCGCGCCCTGCAGGGAGACGGAGTAAAGTATTTTCCCCTCGAAGTCGGGGCAAAACAAGATCAAACGCAGTTGAGGGAGTAAGGTAATGGTGTACTGCATCTCTTGAACCGCATTAGCGATTGTTTTGTAGCCAGCCGCGACCTCACCCTGGTTGGAAATGCCGATGATACTGTATCGTCTAGCTGCATAGTATTTCAAACCCTTCTCCACCCCCAGCAGCACTTTAACATCCTGGGGATGCGCTTTGAATGGCTGACCGGACACCGTTTCGGTCAGTGTTCCATCTACATCACATAGCAATATATGCATCACTTCTTGCCCTTATTTACGATACAAACTTCTCCAGTAAAATCCTTACCGCCATCTGGGGGTTAGGGTGAAAATAGACAAAACAGGACTTCCTTAGAAAAAACAGACGGACAACTTCTAGAAATACCCGGACATTCCCAGACAGGCTCGTGCAGATCGCAAGAAAGTCCTATTCGTCTACATCCTAACCAAGGACAAAGGAAGTCCTGTTTTGTCAGGCTTTTATGTAGCGGCGTTTCTGCATCTGAACTATAAAGGTAGTCCAAGATTTCATTGATCGTAGGGTAAGAGTGAATGGGCTGTAGCATATCTTCAGTCTCAGTTCATTTAGTTTGAATTAATAATTACAGTGGGAACTGTTGCAGTTGTAAATACTGAGGAAACTCAGAAATATCGCTACCCTTACGGTCTTTGGTCATAAAATCTGAGTTACTACCTAGCTGTTTCACGAATACAGGCACTTCTACGGCTTGGCACTGACGAATTATTGACTCTAACCAGTCTGATTCACATAGTCTTGCACCCTTACCGCTTTCTCCCCCACAAATAACCCAATCAATTCCTCCTTGGATTCTTGGACAATCCCACTGATGGCATTCAGGGGTAAACTTATCAGAATAATTACAAGTGCCATCATTAGATGAGAATCGACAGTTTTGTACAGGAATAGCGCACCCGCTTGAGATTTATTTCTGACAAAAGAGGTTCACAACTCAAAAATCGAATTTTGGCAGGAACTTGAAGTAATAGAGGAATGCGCTGATCGGCCGTTTGTTGATTCTCGGTCGTGGTTCCCATCCATACATTGCCAAGATAATAATGAGAATCCTTTGTTTTTACAGCAGCATTTCTGATGGAATTATCGATAGCAACCATACCACCCAAGTAACTTACCTTGTCCCAAGCAGATTTTATAACAGCGTTACTCCACTGGAAGGGGCGGGTGGTTTGTGCCCATTCCAGCATTCTTTCTGGTCTTTTAGTCAAAATCTGAAATGTATGTTGTGGACATAAAGCCATGATTCCGAAAGCCATGTTTATTAAGTCAAACGATACTGACTCGTGAAATAAATCTGACATTGAGCAGGCGAAATACTTTGTAGGGGTTTTACGCTTCAACGGTTTATCTAATTGTGCATAAACTAATTCAATAGTTCCGTTCCAGCTACCAACTGTTTTATATTGCTTAAACTGCTGTAATCTACCAGTTTTTGCGGCGGCAGCAGCATAGCAGTTTTTACAACCAGGACTGATTCGTGAACAACCCACGATAAAATTCCAAGAAATATCCGTCCATGAAATTGTCGTCATTTTCCTTACCACCAGTTTATTGTTGAATTATGTTGTGGCTCTAAATTTGGCATATTAGTGTCAAAATCGTAGAACACTTCTTCTGTAAATGGGTCTTCAACTTCGATGTGGAAATTGATACCGTCTGTGTCTTTTGGGACTGATTCAGGTGTAATTTGTGTGATGAGATGGGCGTGAACTACGCTATTTAAATCCACAATTTGATTGTTGGCAGCATCACTACACAAATCCTCGAAGTGATGGTATTCTGTTGTAGTCATTATGACCTCGAATGTCGTGACATTTAAGTTATTGTGCATTTTCTCTACATGATTATTATGATTTTACTTTTTGTCTGCAAGATACTTTGAACAAGCGATCGCCCCTGATCTAAGATTGGATTTATTCGATGCGTTGAATCGCTTGCTCGTAAGAAATATCGCGATATTCGTTTACGATATCGGTAAACGCGATCATAAACTTGCACATTTGATCAACCTCAGCTTTAAGTTCGAGTGCAAAGCCATTTATTGCCGTAGGTAAATTCCAAGAAATTATTGGAGAGGTCGCTTCATAAAAATAAGCTTTCGCCCAGAATGTGATGACAGAAACTTCAAAATCCTTTGGGGAACCTGCTAACATCCAACTATCCGTTGTTTTAATGATTCTTAGCTTCACCATAAGTTTTAGGGGGTGTGGGCGATACTTTGGTCAGGCGATCGCCCGTTACCTTAAATAGTTTTCTCGCCCTAGAGCAAATATCAGTTGTCAAGAGTCGTGCTACGAGCGTTAAAAGAGTAGTAACGGGGTTTAGAAACCCCGTGTCAGGTTTCATCAACTGTCTGAAGACAATAGGCTTTCACCCTCCCATACTTTCTTGGCAATACATTGCTTTCCTCAAAATACTAGAGATAATGGTTCGCGATCGCCTCTTCAAAAATGTAGTGAGCATTAGTTGTTGATTGAGTGGTTCATCCCAACCCATGCTCAAAGGTTAGTAATGTCCGACTTGCAAGATGGGCCATGGTAATCCGTCAGAGCGATCAATATTGCCAGTTGCTGACGTCCGCGCGATATATGTTTAGGGCTGTGCAGAAAACTTCCTGGTGTGCTCAGTCAGCAACTGCCTTAAAAAGTAATGACCTGGAAGTCAGAGCGATCGTAGACCTTTATTTCTTTCAAAGAAGTGGGATCTAAAAAGGTCCACACTTCTTCTGAATCCTTAGCAAAGTTTTCAACTTTGACGAATTGGCAGCCATTAATCCACGGGGAAGCTAATCCTGAAAGAATGTTTTTTACCTTGTACGACAGATGCTTTAAGCTCTTCTCCAAAGATGTCACGCTAAGCCAATCAACCTGATGCTTGTGCAGAGCGTCCGTGTCGGATTCAATATAATTGGTGAGATGATTCACCAGTTTGTCTTTCTCTTGAGGCATCCATTCCTTAACCGCTTTTGCAAATAGCGAACTGTCACGTTGAACAAGTTGCTCAATCTCCTGCCAGTTTGTGGCGTTTTTGAGAGCATCTGAAAGACTTGCAAAATCCACGAATGGCTTTAGCTCACATTCAGTCGCAGAAGTTTCCATTGCTTGATCGTTTACAACAACAGAGGTGTAAGCTTCAGAGTCAACCGCTTCTGGCTGAACTTTGGATAGTCTGTGGTACTGTATCCAGGCATGTCCTGGTTGTCCTTCATCAATAAAAGCCCCAAGCTTCGTCAAACGGACAATCATGCCTCTAAGTGTTACGTTTTCGACTTTCCACTCAATCACGTCGCCAAGACATAAGCCAAACTCGGAGAATACTTTCTCCGCAAGTGCTTCAAGTGATGTTGCAGCGGATTCAGAGGCAATTTCTTGTAGAAATTTGTGTTGGATGTTCATCCAGCTGTTGTCATCCAGCCGGGAAACACGATGGTAAAGATTGCTCTGAGATATGAGCTTAACTACCTCACCATCCCAGTCATCTCCTGTATCGCCCACTCGGAAGAATGTTTCTTGTGCCGGGGATGGAAGGAGGGGGGAGGGGAGAGCAATACTTTCTCCAGGCACTTCCTCCATCCAGTTCCCAAACGAGTCGTACTCTGCACCATCAGGGCGGATCGCACAAACGCGCTGTATCGCTCCGCCATCATCATGCACTGACTTGATGCTTACTGGCTGTCCCTGACACCACTCAGCAAAGCCTTTAAATGTCGTGTTGGCAATGACTTTATCTCCTAAGAGCCATCCTATTTTGTAGCGATCTGTGGGCTTAGCAGGGGGATAGTCGGAGGTAGAGGTTTGACCGACAGATATAACATCGTCTACTAGCAGGTTGTTTGCATCTTCAAGTGGATGCGGCTGTGTCCGATTTGGCGAAGAGAAAAGAGGGCAGGCTTCTTCATTAAATGAAGTTGTCCCATCCATTAATGGAGAGGCTACAAAGCCTGCCCTCTTTTCTAAAGCCGTCCTTGGTGCTGTTAACTCCTCTTGGGGTATTTCTTCACCGACCTCTGGCAGGGCAATTGTATCATGGGTGATGTCCGCAGAGGCGAAGGAAGTAACCTCTTGTCGAGATTCTGGCGCAATATTCTGAGCTTGAGTTTCTACATATTCATTCAACTCTGCCTGAGCCAAAGCTTGTTCAGTTTCATTTTCCGGGACAGGACAGGGCAGTTCTATATCTAGTTGTGTCTCAGGTGTAGCTGCGAATACTTGCAGTTCTGTATTGGGTTCTAGTGATGGCGCGACTTCAATGTTGGGCGATGAATCTTCAGGCGATCGCACCTCACAAAGAAGTGTCCAAGCTTGATCTGCCTTGCAGTTTTCTGCTTCCGGCGCGATCCTCTGCCCTTGGAAATCTATGTAAGCGTCTAACTTAGCTTGTGCAGTTTCCTGTTCGTCAAGATTTTCTGAGTCAGGGCAGGGGGACAGGGTGGATGAGGTGTACCCTGATGCAGTACCTAAATCGGTTGTTGAGGCGGATTCTGATTGTTGGCTGTCGCTCGGTAACGTGCAATCGCTATTTTCTTCGAGATCGGGAGGAACAGGTGATCGCAAGAATGAATCATGATCCCTATTAACTAAACCTCCTAGCCACTGTGCAACATGAGTGCCAGAGTTTTCATAATCACTGTAGATTTCTTCTACATGTGGTCCTGGGGGGACTTCGATTACTAACTTTGGTGTCCCCCCTTTAAGATTGCCAACACGACGAACTGACTTTTTCTCTTTAGGAGCAGCTGGAGTACGATATTTTTTAACCTTTTCAACAACAGATAGTTGGGTGTCGTCATCAGTGATGGCATCTAAAGCCGCTTGATTTCTCTTTTGTCCCAACTGAATTAGCAAATGAGGACTCAATTTAGCCGCTACATCGTCCGAAGGCATCGCATCGGCGGCTGCTGCCATTGCGATCAACTTATTGCCCTGAGTTTTGTCCAGTCCGGAATTTACCATCTCAGCAGCGTACTGCTTTTTATTTAAAGCTTGAGCTGACCCTAATACTCGACCCGCCTCTATTTGTAGGCTAAGCGCATGAGCGCTCATAGCTTTTGCAGAGGCGATCGTTTGGGTTAGTTCAGGGTCTGGGGTTACCTTGGGGGCGGTTCTAACCACAGATAAGCGAGGGGGTGCCGACAATGAAGCTGTCATGCTAGAATATCTCCTGATTCTTTAAATTGTTACGCTCAATAGCTGGCAAGCTAGAGCGTTTTTCC
>CAZZVG010000111.1:0-9864 GCA_964657295.1 Iningainema sp.
AATTTCAAGATGTTACTCATTCGCCAGTAAAGAGGCGAGGTGAGAACTGACTTGACTGTAGCGACGAGTAATCAGCAGAGAAGAACGACATTGAATGGCGAGTTCGTCTGTATATCGTCCTAATGTGTGACGTTCAATCCCCCAAGCGCGGCTGGTGCCAGCAATTGTGAGATTAACAGTTTCTGAGGCGGCGACTACGGCTTGTATCGGATCGGCGGCTTCGATCAAATTAATGTCAATGCGATCGCTTATTTTTGCTGGCAATTGTTCCATCATGTGTTGCAACTCGTAACTTAACTCATTTTTGACTTGCTCCTCTGTAACGACCTGTAAAATCAGCAAACGACAGGAATCGCGATTTACCAACAGCCGCAAAGCAAGTATTAATGCCAAATCATCATGGACGTTGGCAGAATAGGGAACTAACAAGCTTTCTAAGCGCTCTTCACCTCTGTCTACAAATACTGCCACATCGACTGGTACAGATGTCAGAATTTGACCGACTCGTCCACCCAAGCGATTCTTACTGAAAGCTGGGCGATGCCATCCCACAAGAATTAAATCAACTTGCTCAAGTAACGCAATCTGGGAAGTTTCCCGTGCAACATTATTTGAGATCCGCACAATCGGATGTATGTAAGAGCGTATGATGGGCGGTTCAAGACGTTCAACCAATTCTTCAAGCTGTAAGCGACGCCGTGCAATTAAGCGTTCGGCTTCTAAAGGGGTACTTTCAAAAGCATAGTCTTCTTCAAGTTCGATCAGACTCAGAGGATGAACAATGGCAGGGTGTTGGTGATTGATCGCGATCGCGGCTGCTAACTGCACCAAACCTTTTTGACTACTAGGATTAGCGACTGGCACTAAAATTCGGTAGGAACGACTGTGAAGATTGCTTTTTGTCGTCTTCTGTGTATCTACGGCTGCTTCTTCTTCAACAGCCACTAAATCTAAGTCAATCGGCTGTTTCGGATATGTCCACTCCAGCATCGGGGAAGTGATAAATGTTGTCACTAAGGCCATAATGACCAACATCGTGAACAGTAAAGGTGTAATTACCCCCAAACTTAGACCAATGTTGAGCACGATCAACTCAGTCAAACCACGGGTGTTCATTAACCACCCCAGTGCGGAGGATTCCCGACTCTCGAGATGACAATAGCGGCACGCTATATATGTGCCCATATATTTGCCGATAATTGCCACCACTAGTATAGCTAAGCAAATTACCCATAACTCAGGACGGTTGAGCAAACCAATTTGCGTCCGCAGGCCACTGTAGGCAAAAAAAACTGGTAGCAGAAATATTAATACAAAATCTTCAGTTTTTACTGCCAATTCCCGAACTAATTTTGGATTCTTGGGCATCACCGATCCCAATAAAAACGCTCCAAATATCAAGTGAATGCCAATGAGTTCGGTAATCAAAGCAGAAGCAACTACCCCCATGTAAATTAAAGCCAACACGAATTGGTTGAGACGCCCGGCATGGCGGTAGTAAATCGTCAGTCGTTTCAAAAACCAACGTCCTACTGTCATCATGAAGCCGATATAAAGCAAGCTTTCAATAATCGTCGGGATCGCTGCCGCAATACTACTGGTTCGTGCTACGGCAATTCCTAGTGCTAACAAACACCAAGCAATTAAATCATTAATTGCCGCCGAGGTCAACGCTAAAGTTCCCAAACGAGTTGATTGTAAGTTTTTTTCTGTAATTATCCGGGCAAGAACTGGAAATGCTGTAATTGAAATTGCTGAGGCTAAAAATAGTGAGAAAGCAGTAAATGATACACTGCTACTGGAAAGTAATGGGTATAGTAAGAGCGCAGTCAGAGTTGCCAGGGCAAATGGCACCGATATTGACATGACAGCAATCATAATTGCCACATTTAGCTGCCCTTTGAGGTATTTTGGATCTAGCTCCAGCCCAATCAGAAACATGAAAAATATCAGTCCCACTTGAGACAGCACATTCAGGAAAGGAACTGTTTCTGCTGGGAATAACGCAGCTGCTAGATTCGGGGCAACCAAACCAAACAAAGATGGTCCTAAGATAATACCAGCGACAATCTCTCCAATAACTAACGGTTGCTTAATCCACCGGAAAGCTAACCCCACTAGCCGTGACAGTCCAATAACAATGAGCACCTCAAGCAGAACGAGAACAACTGTGTGCATAGTTTCCTCACAAGCAACTATTCCGGCGTCTTTAAGATAATTCTTTATATCACTAAATTATGTCAATATTTTTATGAGTTTACCACAACAGTCATAATAGCTTTATGTATAAAAGATTAAAGCTTTTTTTACCTAGCACTTTATTTACTTGTTTTGATATAGCCCCGTGCGAAAAACTGGATTTCTGATTGATAGTCTAAAAAATCAAACCGTAAATACCCTCTCAGTCTTTAAGGACTTAATGCCTAAGAATTCAGCACCCAGGAGTCAGATCCAAGTCAAAAGTCAAAAGTCAGAATTCAGAATTTGTCAGGAATCTACCAATAATGATATATTCAATTCATCAAATGTTCGGCTGATTCTTGTACGGGCAGGTTTTACCAGATAACTTACAAAGCGATAAAATCAATCGATCAAACCTGCCCCTACTTCTGACTCCTGAATTCTTACCCTAATGCTGCATTTTATTTTAGGAGAAAGTATTTTATGACACAACAAATTAGTGAAGTACAATTGACACTCTCCGGGCAAAAGCTAGGAGGCTTATCATGCTCGCCAAGTTAACTTCTCAGAATCAACTAAGGCTACCTAAAAGTATTACCCGTGAAATCGGGGAGGCTGAATATTTTGAGGTAAAAGTGGAGGGTGGGCAAATTATTCTGACTCCTGTAAAAATTCAGCAGGCTGATGCGGTTCGATCTAAACTGGCGGATTTAGGGCTAAGTGAACAGGATGTGGCTGATGCGTTGGCTTGGGCGCGTCAGTCGTGATGGGTTGCCCACGGGTTGTAATTAATACTAATATTATCATGTCTGCGCGGAGACGCTGCACGTTCCGTGTGCCTGCGCAAACGAGTCAGAGATGCTGGAATTATCCGATGAGCAAATTGCAGAACTTATTGATAAAGGACATTTGACGGAGGTTAAGCAGGATGAACAAGAAATATCGTAGTGAGGCGTTTGCCGCCATTCATGAAACGATGGAAGCATTACATGAGGTAGGGGCTATCAGTAAGCAGACTATGCGTGAGTTTGATGAGGCGTGTCTTTCTCCTGTTGAAACGTTAACGCCGGATCAGATTAAAGAAATTCGGGAACGTGAGCAAGTATCGCAACCAGTTTTTGCGCGTTACCTCAATGTTTCAAAAAACCTTGTTTCGGATTGGGAGCGAGGGAAAAAAAACCTGGTGGTCCCGCGTTGAAGCTGCTGATGATTATCCAGAAAAAAGGGCTTGATGCAATTTCGTGAGACAGTAGCCTTGCTATATTCTCCTGTTTACATAGGTGAACGTAGTGGTCGTAGAGCGATAAAGGGAGGATCGAGATATGCAAAATTATTCTGATGTGGCGAAATTCTTCATCCACCTTGCGAATGCCACTGGTTCTTACATCAGCAACCTCAAATTACAGAAGTTGGTTTATTATGCTCAAGCTTGGCATTTAGCGCTCTGCGACGCCCCTTTATTTGAGGAGGACTTTGAGGCATGGGTTCATGGTCCTGTAATTCCCACACTGTATCAAGAATACAAGAAATTTGGGTGGCGTCCTATCTTGGAGGAAGTCAAAGAACCTGAATTCCCTGAAGACATCACAAGCTTTCTTGATGAAGTCGCACAAGTTTACTTTGCTTGTGATGCTTACGAATTAGAGCGTATGACTCATCAAGAAGACCCTTGGCTAAGAGCAAGGGGCAGATTGCCTATAGATGCTCCCTGTAATGAGATTATTTCTAAAGAGTCTATGAGGGAGTATTACAAAGCGCGTGCAGAGGAAGAGAATTAAGCGATGGTTGTTTATATAACAACTGATTTCTGTCAACCTACAGTTATAGTAAGTTATGAATTGAACATAAAAGTTTACGTATTTTAATGCAGTCTAACAGTGAATCAGATCGGGAAACTAACGAAATTAAGGAGCCGAAAGATTCAGATAGTGAGATATGTTATATTCTCTATGAGCAATGTGTTTCCCGAAGGACAGAGCCGATTTCCTGTGATGACTGCTTGCGGATTTGCCTAGCAAATCGGGGGGAGTGGCCATTTGATAAGTGTCCGATTCCTCCCAAACGCCGTAGACGCAAGTATCAAGCATGACAACTAAGGGATGGTGGAAAAAATGGCAAGCGATCGCATCAGTCAAGATTTGGTGAGTCCCGATCTCAATAGAGATTTTGAGCAAGTTGTGATTCCCGATATCTATCGGCATCTTCAAGCTGAAAATTATCAGTCGGCTGTAGAAATTATCAATAATTTCTATAAAACTAAGGTTGACAGAGATGAAAATAATTTGCTGAAGCAAAAATGTGATTCTTGGAAGGCTTTGATATTTGAAAAGCAAGGAAGAGATCAAGAAGCGCTGTTACTGTATAAATCCTTAGCCCAAGTAATGGAATCAAGTCATACTCTATTCACCTATTTCCAAGTAGACATGGCTCGGGTTTTGCACAAGCTAGGGAATAATAAAGAAGCTAGAATTGAAATTGAAAAAGCTCTGGAAGAGTCTATAGGTAGTTCAATTAGTGATCGGTTAACCGCGCTAAATTTGTACATCTCTATTTTAGAAGAGTGTCATGAAACACTGGATACTCAGTATCAACCTCTGGTGAGGAAATTAGCGAATGAACTGGGGATATTGCGAGAAAATGACTGGTTAGAATCCGGTAATTTCAGTCACTTAGTCAAGGAATGTGTGCTGAAAAATCAAGAGGCTAACAAAAGATATAGTCGGATGCTGATTGAGCTAGACGAAATCGAAGATGCAAGCCTTGCAGAAGGTTTACTCAGAAAGTATATTTCACAAGAGAGTGTAGGTTACTATCGCAATTTCGCCATGCAAGAATTAGATGAATTAGTAGATTAGTTGAAATTTAAATCCCCAGGCGATCGCACCTCTAAATTATTGAGATAAATTTAGTTTTCAGTTATAAGTTGTGTACTGTTAGCCTCTTGAAGCCTTCTCCCCATTGCAGAATCTTTCTAAAAGTTCAAAAAAGTGATTGAGCGCATCTTTTTCATCAGCAGAATAGAAAAGAATAGTGCTATCCCATCCGTGATCAGACTTAATCTCAAATCTTTCCTGTATCCATTCTTGAAACTTCTCGAAATGTCGTTCTTGTTCTGTTAAGGAGAAACCTAAATCTTGCCTTGCTGTTATGTATCCATCTAAAAAAGACTTTAAACGGGTAATTGAACATTTCCCTAAATACATACCAGGACGCTGCTTAATATTTTGCAGCATTTCATAGAAATATTCAGATTTCACCTCTAAAATATCTACTCCTCATTTAATAAACCGCCTTGGCTGACTCCACGTCTAACGACGTAGCTTGCTTCCCCGAAGGGGTACGCGCAGCGTCTCGCACCAGAAAACGCCAAGGACACCAAGAAAGTCAAAAAGAAGACAAAAATCTGACAGTCCTGTTCAGAGTAAACACGTACTTAACAAATAAATATCATGCTACCTTGCCGTCAAGGTGTGGAAATTATAGCGAGAGATCGCATCTCAAACTATATTCTTCGCGCCTTTGCGTCTTTGCGTGAGGCAAAATTCAAGATCTCACAGTACTAGTGCAGGCTGGCTGAAATAACTTACCAGTAAATTTCAAACCAAAAGCTTGATATATAACGATTTCTTTCTTTTGCCTTTTTACTTTTTACTTTTGCCTTGTTGCACTAGTGATTATTTTATTACGAAACACCTCGCAGCTTACGAGTATTTTCAACCAAACTTTGAGCAAATTGGTCAAACCTTTGAGAGAGTTTTTCATCTAGTAGTTTCCCTTCAGGGCTGAAGGCTTTCCACACTTGTCCAATAGCAATTTGCTCTGGAATAACCCAACCATGTACCCACCGCATAATCAGTCGGAGTTCATTCAGAGCATTACTGTTAGGCTGTCCCCCCAACACGCTAATCACTCCCGTCACTTTATCAGACAGCTGCGTAAAGCTCATTAAATCAAGGGAATTTTTGAGAACACCACTCACGCCGCCATGATACTCTGGGGTTGCCAAAATCAACCCGTCTGCGCTACTGACTGCATCGCGTAACCTCTGGACATCTGGATAATCGGGATACTCGTCTCCACCATCACAAAAAGGTAACTGCAATTGCCGCAAATCAAGAATTTCGACTTCGCTACCCAAGGCTTGTACTCTTTGTGCAGCTATGTTTAAAGCCATTTGGGTGTAGGATTCAGATCTTAAACTGCCACCAATGCCAACAATTTTTACCATAATCAACTCACAATTACTTAAATGTTATTTGTCATTTGTCATTTGTCCAGTTAAGGCAGGTTTAACTTGAGCTTTATGTATACCCACACGTTAACAAATGAAACTTGCTCTCACACTCTTGATTAATCTAGCGGACATGATATTTTGATACACGTTAGACAGATATTAAATACGGAATCATTACGACTTTGTGTATATCTTAACTGTTTGTGACGTAATATGTCAAATTACAGTACATAAGAAATTTTTCTGCTATGGCAGTCCGATTTGATTCATGAACTTGGTTCCTCCTAACCCTCTGGCGGCTCTCCTAGACTTCTTACGCCCCAGTAATAAAAAGCATACAATTGAAGAAATTACAAAAACTTAAGGTAGCAAGGCAGCTTGAATGGGCTATAGATGTGGAAATAGTTTTTATGGAAGCTAAACTAGAAGATTAGAAAACGTTTAATTTCGATTCTAGCTAGAAAAATCGGCATAAAGACTTGCCCGAGACCGTTCTAGTCAGCAGGTAAAAGGTAATTATTATGACAAATTTTCGGAAAAAGACATCTGTGAAACAGCTACAAATAAAGCGGGGCGGAGCTTTGACAGGAGCCTTGGCGGCCAGTCTGATCTTGTTGCCAGGAATTTTAGGTGTAACTCCAGCGTTGGCGCAAAAACCAGAGCGTGACTCCCTAACCTACGGCGAGTTGATTCAGAAAACTGATCGGGGTGAAGTTAAAAAAGTAGAACTGGATGAAAGCGAACAAATAGCAAAGGTTTACCTAAATTCGCCAAAACCAGACTCACCAGCGCTACAAGTCAGGCTTTTGGAGCAAAATACGGAGTTAATTAACAAGCTGAAAGAACATAAAGTAGATTTTGAAGAGGTTTCCTCTGGTAATAGCAGGGCTGCCATCACTCTTTTGTTCAATCTCCTATGGATTCTACCGTTAGTTGCGGTAATGCTATTGTTTCTGCGCCGCTCTACAAATGCCTCCAGTCAAGCAATGAACTTTGGCAAAACCAGAGCACGCTTCCAAATGGAGGCAAAAACAGGAGTGAAATTTGACGACGTAGCAGGTATTGAAGAAGCGAAAGAGGAGCTACAAGAAGTTGTCACCTTCCTCAAACAACCAGAAAAATTCACCGCAGTTGGCGCACGGATTCCTAAAGGAGTGCTATTAATCGGCCCTCCCGGAACTGGGAAAACTTTGCTAGCAAAAGCGATCGCTGGCGAAGCGGCTGTCCCCTTCTTTAGTATTTCCGGTTCAGAATTTGTAGAAATGTTTGTGGGTGTAGGTGCATCCCGCGTGCGTGATCTATTTAAAAAAGCTAAAGAAAATGCTCCCTGTTTGATATTTATTGATGAAATTGATGCCGTCGGCAGGCAGAGAGGTGCTGGAATCGGCGGCGGTAACGATGAGCGGGAACAAACCCTAAATCAACTGCTCACGGAAATGGACGGTTTTGAAGGCAACAATGGTATTATTATCATTGCCGCAACAAACCGTCCCGATGTACTGGATGCAGCGCTACTAAGACCGGGAAGGTTTGACCGACAAGTCACTGTGGATCTGCCAACATATACAGGTCGCTTGCAAATCTTAAAAGTACATGCACGCAATAAGAAACTATCTCCAGAAGTCTCTTTAGAAGCGATCGCCCGACGGACTCCTGGTTTTTCCGGTGCCGATCTCGCCAACCTGCTCAACGAATCGGCAATTTTCACCGCCCGTAGACGCAAAGACGCCGTGACAATGCAAGAAGTGAGCGATGCAATTGATCGCATTACAATTGGTTTATCGCTGACTCCTTTGCTTGACAGCAAGAAAAAGCGGCTCATTGCCTACCATGAAGTTGGACATGCTTTGCTGATTACTCTCCTGAAAAACTCCGATCCCTTAAACAAAGTCACAATCATTCCTCGTTCTGGCGGTCTTGGCGGTTTTACTGAAAGCCTACCTAGCGAAGATACTGTTGACAGCGGCTTGTACAGTCGTGCTTGGATTATAGATCGGATTACCGTAACTCTAGGTGGCAGAGCGGCGGAGGCTGAGGTTTTTGGTGAAGCAGAAGTGACTGACGGAGCTTCGCAAGATTTGACCACTGTGGCTTCTTTAGCAAGGAAGATGGTCACACTCTATGGTATGTCCGATCTTGGACCAGTAGCACTAGAAAGTCCTGGACATCAAGTGTTTCTGGGTAGAGACTGGATGGATCGCTCTGAATATTCAGAAGAGATTGCTACCAAAATTGACCGACAAGTGCGAGCAATCGCCATCTCCAGCTATCAAACAGCTCGTAACTTGATTCGCCAACATCGTCCTTTGGTAGACTCTCTGGTAGATTTACTGGTAGAACAAGAGACTATTGAAGGAGAACAATTCCGTCAAATTGTTTCCCAATATACTCAGTTGCCTGAGAAATCGTTAGCAGCATCAAGCAAAGCGTAGAACTATTTAGATTGTTAGTTGTTGGTAGTAAATCTGTAACAACTAACAACTAATCTCTAATATGTCTTGACTCATCAATTTTGAATGTGGACTGTCGAGTTGAGCCGCCAGCAATTTGCTGCTGAGAGAACATTTCTTGGAGAACCATTGCTGGATCTACGTAGTTACTACTATATTTGAGTCCCCAGTGCAGATGAGGCCCAGTGGTGCGTCCAGTCATTCCGACTCGACCAATTTTGGCTCCTGCAGGTATTTGCTCACCTTCCCAAATTTGAACACCACCCGTGCGATCAATGAGATAACGACGACCAGACACTGTTTCAACTTGTCCTTCCATATGACAGTAGGTGTGTTGCCATTCGCCTGATTGTATGACAAGATGAGTACCACAGGCATCGCGATCGCCAACCTTAGTAACTGTACCAGCCCACCAGTTGTGAATATAACTACCCTGTGGTGCGGCGATATCCAACCCACTGTGAAATTCTAATTGATTACCACCAGTGGCGGAAAGACGGTAACCGAAGGGTGATGTATATGCCTGAAAATTTTCTACAGGAAAAGAAGCTGATAACCAACTGTTGTTTGTTACCATGTGCCTTTTGTGCAACTCTACACCAATGACTGCTTCTAATTTAGGGACTAGAGCTAGGAAACTAACAATAGTTAAACCTAATATAAATAGTATGACTCTATAAAATCTTATTTTTATCCGCTGACTCATTTTAAATTCCTTAATCCCACGAAGAAAGGGCGTGAGTGCCTTCCGCCTCCAGCATAGCTACAGTACACCATCTAAGGATGTATAGTTACTATTTTTTCTCTTTAACCACGAAATAATTCTACTAGAAGACATCGCAATGTCAAGTGCTTTAGCAAACAATTAATTTAGCTTTTTCCAAAAGAAGCCTCACACTGTATTGTACTTAATCCGTGTTGAGATGAATTTTTGGGCGGTGACGGAACAAGGCAAAAGTTAAAAGTTAAAAGGCAAAAGAAAGAAAAAAAAGGTTTCAA
>CAZZVG010000112.1:0-9856 GCA_964657295.1 Iningainema sp.
TCCTGTCTCCTGTCTCAAATGATGAGGATGCGTACCTGTGGTAAGAGCGTAGCTAATAGCTAACAGTCTGAGCCAGATAGCTGGATAATGGTGTTCAAGCCACGGCTGTTTTCGCCTCAGGAAACTGGGAAACCATCCTCTGAGCAAAAGGCGGATCAGGGTATGACGAGAAAAGTCAAAGTAGTTACCTAGCCATCGCAGCAAATCCTTCAACCCAGCAAGTTGCCAAATCCACAGTAGCAACGCCGGGTTTTTACGAGCTGCTTTTAATGCTAGACGGTTAAAGGTGAACCAATCAAATCTATCTTTGATAAAATTATCTGCCACCTCTGTTGGTTCGTCTGCTAACAGCCCAAAGAAGGTGTTGAGCATGGCATTAATTCGTTCGGGTGGCAGAAATTTTCCAGTGGGAACCATCATTCCTTTGGAAAATAGCCAAGTCACGGAAATATTACTTTGGAAAGCACGAATCCGGTTTAAATGTTGGAAACTTAGGAGATCGTGTTTGAGAGCAGTATCCAAGAGGATTGTGAGACGTTCCAGATTGCGAATTAGGGAACCAAAGCCAGTAAACACTAAGGGAGACTGAAGTGATGCCGCATCACCAATTGCTATTAGGCGATCAAAGGCAACAGTGCGATCGCTACTCCCGACACTAAAATGGCCTGGAATATACCCGAATGTTGGCTTTTTCCACACCAGCTTGTCGAGATCGCACCGCCGATACTCTGGCAAAATCGCGAAAAAATCCTCGTACATCTCCAGTAAGGAACCGGGATTTTCACGATTGACTTCATGGTAATGGAATAAATAAATTGTCAGTTCTTCATTTGCTCCGGGAAACAATTCCCAAATTAACTGCCGTCCTCGCGAGATATCCCCGTGGCTGTTGAGAACGTCTCCATATTGGGAATCCCATACCCCTGGTTCAAATCCACGCTCAATCACTGCTCCCACCGTTGGACAAACACTGTCGAAGGCACGAGATCCATTCAATTGCCATGCGATCGCTGAAGCACTTCCCATCGCATCCACTAGCAGTCGTCCACTAACTTGCTTGTTTGTTTGACTGGGTAAATGTTTGACAGTAATGACAACTTGTGTTTTGCCAACGTCCGCTTGGATGAACTGTGTCTCATCCCAGATTTCACCGCCAAGAGTTCGTAGCTTTTGCCCCAATAATCGCAATAGTTTCTCAGAATCCAAACCCAAATTCAATACAGTCGGAGTGTGTAAGACAGGTGCTTTTAACTTGTCGTCAATATAAGCATCAAAAAATTTGTTAAATCCGTCTTTGTACTCCCTTGCGATAATCGATTCTACTTCAGCAGAAGTGAATACACCCAGATTAATCAAGCTTTGGATCTCATCACGGGAAATATTCCATTCCCTATTCATCCGCCCAAAGGGCAACCTTTCTACCAACAGCACTCGATATCCTAGTTTTGCCATCACTGTGGCATGAATGACACCAAGTGCGCCACCGAGGTAAATCAAGTCAAATTGGGGAGAGGAATTGCTTTCTTGTCCCCTGATAGCTTCAGCATGAGGAAAAACTACCTGTCGAGGTTTTTGGGGATTCCGCACACCTTCTCGCCATCGTTGCTCCCACCAGTAGACACGTGCTAAATCGTATTCTCCGTTAGGCATTTTCTGAAAATATTTAACGGTGAGGGGATAGTACGGCGAAAGAGAGGTAAAAATAGATACGTCAGAAGAATCAATCGCTGGTGGTTCGGGGTAGTGATGGGGAAAGCGGTTACGGATGCCAGTCATCAGGCGGAGGAGGATTTGCTGCTCTCCTGGTAAGGGTTTCTCTGCCCAACGAAATACTTTTAAATAGGTAGTCCGCTGTACTGACCAAATGAAGACAGAAAGTTCAGCAGGTAATTTTTCCGGAAGTCTCTCCTGTTCATTTGTAGTTTTAGATACTCTTAAGCAAAAGCCTTCTGAGGTAAGCTCTTTTTCTCCAGTTCCCGGTTCAAAATCTGCTTGCAACCAATTACAGACAGTAGCTTTATCGGGAGTAGGTATTTCTATGTAAAGTAATTCTCTCATTTTTTTTGGCAAATCTCCAATTAATTTACTCATTAAGACAGATGAAAGAAAGGCTTAAAGTAAGGTAAACTCCGCCCTATTAGTTATATGAGAATTTATGTAAAGAAGTTTTAAGAGTAGGTCGAGTTTATTAATCATTACTGTGTTTCTCTAAACGCACGCTATGAATTATCCCATCCCAGACAGCACCCAAGAAATCGTTGCCCTTAGACAAAAGCCAGTTGATGAAGAATTAGTTGCTTCTGCGATCGCAGGTGTGATTAAAATTGTCCGCGCTCAGGGTCAATCTTTGGAGGAATTAACAGCCCAAGTGCTAGCCGATGACAGCCTGCTAGATCTGCAACAACGACGCTGGCTCAGCCAAGTGGTTGCTCAAGCCTGGGAAAATTTTTCATAAATTAGGACTTACGCACGATTATCTGAGAAACAAACGACACCCGTTGGGACAGAAAGGTCTGATTGGCGGAAGTGGCTACTTCTAACTTGGGTAGAACACCTAACGCTGATTCCGCTTCCGCCTGTTTGGCGGGAACTTCATGAGCTGGAAACATTCAGCACTGGTGTAGCACAAAAATGTAAAAATAACCCATATTCTAATCCTTCAACCACCGCTTGATAGGATGCTTCCAAAATATTAGTCGAGACTCCCACCGTCGTCCAGCGTTGCTGACCCGATCTCGATTCCACCAAAACGCGGGTTTTGGCAGAACTACCTGCATGTCCATCAAGTATCCGCACTTTGTATTCTGTCAACTCAAACACAGCAATTTGAGGGTAGAAGTTCACCAAAGCCTTGCGTAAAGCTGCATCTAAAGCTCCAACAGGGCCGTTTCCCTCTGCCGCTTCTATAATATCTTGACCATTAACAGCGACTTTCACAGTGGCTAGGGCGTGACTCTTTTCTTTCCCCTCAACTAAGTCACAGTGAACTTGAAACCCTTTGATTTCAAAGAACTGCTGGCGACTTCCCAAAGCGGAACGCATTAATAATTCAAAACTCGCTTCTGCCGCCTCAAATTGATATCCTTCGCTCTCCAAAGTTTTGAGACGTTGCAGAATCTGTGCGGTTTTGGGATTATGCTTATCCAATTCAATTCCAAAAGAGCGGGCTTTCGCTAAAACATTACTGACTCCTGAGTGTTCAGAAATCACGATCCGGCGACAATTCCCAATTTGTTCTGGTTGAATGTGTTCGTAAGTGAGGGGATTGCGTTCCACTGCCGAAACATGAATCCCGCCTTTATGGGCAAAAGCTGAACGTCCGACGAAAGGGGCGTGTTCGTTAGGTGCCAGATTTACCACCTCGCTGATAAAGCGACTGGTTTGAGTCAGTTGAGATAGTTGACTATTTTCAATACATTTGTAACCGAGTTTTAATTGCAAATTTGGGATAATCGAACAGAGATTTGCATTGCCGCAACGTTCACCATATCCATTGATTGTGCCTTGTACCATCCTCGCCCCTGCCATGACAGCAGCTAAGGCGTTAGCTACCGCAGTATCTGAATCGTTGTGTGTGTGAATTCCTATTTGGGGAATAGTTCTTTGTTCAAGATTCGTGAGCGAGGAAACATGACTCACAACCGAACCGACTATTTGAGAAACTTCATGGGGTAGAGATCCACCATTTGTATCGCAGAGGACAAGCCATTCAGCACCAGCAGCGATCGCGGCTTCTAATGTTTGTAAAGCATAATCTGGATTGTGCTTATAACCATCGAACCAGTGTTCTGCATCGTAGACGATCCGGCGTCCTTGAGTGCGAAGATACTCAATTGTATCCCGAATCATGGCTACATTTTCTGCTAAAGTAGTCTTGAGACTCTCTGTAACGTGTAAATCCCAAGATTTCCCAAATATCGTCACCCAACTTGTCCCGGCAGCAAGAATAGCTTGTAGCATCGGCTCAGTTGATGCGTCACTTTTGGGACGTCGAGTTGAGCAAAAAGCTACAATTTCTGAGTGCTGAAGCGGTTCTTCTTGCAGATGCAAAAAAAATTGTACGTCTTTGGGATTTGCTCCAGGCCACCCGCCTTCAATAAAGGGAATTCCCAGTCGATCTAAACTCCGGGCAATGCGTAACTTATCTTCAATCGACACCGATAAACCTTCGCACTGCATACCATCTCGAAGTGTAGTGTCATAAATCCACATTTGTGGGGAGGTATTTGTTGTCATAAAACGAAGACAAAGAGACAAGCAAGCAAGTAAGTCAATATAGCTTTAAAATCAAACAAAAGTTTATAATATTTTTAAGAATTTAAATTCCAAAAAACTTTTGTGCGCTGACCGTCTAAGCTGCGAAGATCCAGTGACTTTTCCGTTCTCTCAGAAGGGCAGCGGCATCATGCTGTTATTCGCGCTTTACACGATGAACACAGAACTATCCTAATCTATTCTTTCAGTAAAGCAGGGTATTCTTAAAATCTTGAGGAAATTTTACCTTTTTTACGGATTCCTCAAGTCAGTCAGTTGGTGTGTCCTTTTAAGCCCATTCCCGACAATGGCAATTTACGGGGATGTGTTCTGAGTGATGACGAAGTTCTTCTTAATTGCACATTGGGCTAAGCCGATAAACGAGTAACAAATATTACTAAATCTCACTAAGTACTGAAAAAGGCTCAATTATAAAATCCCGATTTTTCTTCATGAGCAACAAATGGTTACAATATGGAGAAAACCTTATTGTCATTTTAAATGCTCAAGCTCTTAGCGCAAGGTAAAACAACTGATTGTACCCGTGGAGCAAATGTACGGGAAATATTGTTGCAAAATGGTATTGACCTCTACAATGGCGATGCTAAGGTTATTAATTTGCAAGCAATGGGCAGTTGTGGAACTTGTGCGGTTCACTTTGAGGGTAAAGTCTCACAGGAAAATTGGCAATTGCCTCGGAGCGAGATCGTGTTACTCCCCATGATCTTACAAAAAATCTCCGAGCTTGCCTGTTAAACTTAGGTTTTAAATCATGTGATGACACAATTAGATAGATTTTGGGGTCAAGCGTCTCAAATAGTTTGTAAAGATAAAGGAGAAAAATAATATGGGTAGATGGACACCACTTATTCTGATGGCTGGAGGCTTGGCAATATTATTTGGCACTTTGCTGGGTATTAACTTTCCTTTGGGTGTACAAACTGCCCAAGTGCCTAAACCTGTAGACAAGGCATCAAGAGTGCTCCCCGCTAATATTAACGTTAATAGCACTGCAACTGGGACCACCACAAATGACAACGCAAGCAGTGTTGCCCAGAAAAAGAACGCCAGCAGTGTTGCCCAGAATAACAATAACTCAAACGACACAACACCTGAATCAATCAACTCTGATGTTAACCAAAACTCAAATAACTCCAATTCTCAATCACAAGCAAATGACGCAAATGATACTAATCAAAACCAGAAGAGCGAACCAATTCGAGCATTGTGGTAGCGTTTTTGCGTGACTCGTTTTCAATTAGCAGTTGGGGATTGAAAAGTGAAAATATTTGCCTTGAAAGAATTTAGCAAATCACAGTCTGGCTTTTAGTGATGTAAATATTACTGACAGAATCCCTTCGTAACTTCCGTAGAGACATTCCGAGTTCTTCCCTATCTTGACTCAATGAATAGCGACGTTTTAATTATCGGTGGCGGCGTTATTGGCTTGGCGATCGCCATAGAACTAAGATTGCGCGGGGCAAATGTAACTGTCCTCAGCCGCGACTTTCAAGCTGCCGCCACTCACGCTGCCGCAGGAATGTTAGCATCAGGTGCCGAAAAACTGCCAGCAGGAGCAATGCAAGAATTGTGTTGGCGATCGCAGTCTCTCTATTTTGAATGGACGCGCAAAATAGAAGAATTGAGTGGTTCAAGTCTTGGATACTGGCCCTGCGGCATTTTAGCACCAGTTTATGAACTTGAGGAGGAGAGTCATTCTTCTTTTCCCCCCCTCCCCTCATTGTTTCCTGCCGACTGGTTGGACAGAGTTGCTATTCATCAATATCAGCCAGGATTAGGAGCGGAAGTGGTTGGTGGCTGGTGGTATCCTGAAGATGCACAAGTGGACAATCGTGCTTTAGCACAGGCATTGTTAACGACAGCTCAGTCTCTTAGCGTTGAACTTAAGCAAGGTATTACAGTACAAGGAATTGCACAGCAGCAAAGGCGTGTGGTTGGCGTCCAAACCAATGCTGGAGTCTTTCGTGCCGAACACTATGTTTTAGCGACAGGTGCTTGGGTAAACGAGTTACTCCCGTTACCCGTATACCCGAAAAAAGGGCAAATGCTGAGTGTCCGAGTCCCAGAAATGCTGCCAGAATCACTATTGACGCGGGTATTATACGGGCAAGATATTTACATCGTACCTAAACGTGACAGACGGATCATTATTGGGGCAAGTAACGAGGATGTGGGTTTTACTCCTCATAATACGCCCATCCAAATTCAAACCTTACTACAACGAGCTATTCGGCTATATCCCCAACTACAGCATTATCCTATAAACGAGTTGTGGTGGGGATTTCGTCCCGCGACTCCAGATGAATTACCCATCCTGGGCACAAGTAGCTGCGAAAATTTAACCCTGGCGATCGGTCATTACCGCAATGGTATCCTCCTAGCACCCATCACCGGGGCATTGATTGCCGATTTGATTTGGAACCAGAAATCTGACTCGCTCCTCACCTATTTCCACTATTCCCGCTTCCACAAACAGTCATCTACCGTCACCACAATGCCCACACTCTCCCCCACTCCTCAAACCTCCTTTGCTCAACAGGAGGAATCGAACTCCTCCCCATTCTCCATTCCCGACGCCCCCCTCACCATCGCGGGGAAAACTTTCTCATCACGTTTGATGACGGGAACTGGTAAGTATCGTAGTATTGAGGAAATGCAGAAAAGCGTAATTGCCAGTGGATGTCAAATCGTTACTGTAGCAGTTAGACGGGTACAGACAAAAGCCCCCGGACACGAAGGTTTAGCCGAAGCGTTGGATTGGACAAAAATTTGGATGTTACCCAACACCGCAGGTTGTCAAACTGCAGAAGAGGCAATTCGCGTTGCGCGATTGGGTAGGGAAATGGCAAAACTGATGGGACAGGAAGATAATAATTTCGTAAAGTTAGAAGTTATTCCCGATCTTAAGTATTTACTACCAGATCCTATCGGCACTCTCCAAGCAGCAGAGCAACTGGTTAAAGAAGGTTTTGCCGTGTTGCCGTACATTAACGCTGATCCCATGTTAGCAAAACGCCTGGAAGAAGTGGGTTGTGCGACGGTAATGCCTTTGGCTTCCCCTATTGGGTCCGGACAAGGGTTGACAACAACTGCCAATATTAAGATTATCATTGAAAATTCAAGTGTGCCAGTAGTCGTAGATGCAGGCATAGGATGGCCATCTGAAGCAGCGCAAGCAATGGAAATGGGCGCAGATGCTTTACTTATTAATAGCGCGATCGCATTAGCGGAAAACCCTCCGGCAATGGCTTATGCCATGAATCTTGCCACAGTTGCCGGTCGTTTGGCAAACCTTGCAGGTAGAATGCCGATGAAAACCAGTGCCAGTGCTAGTTCTCCCCTAAGTGGAACAATAAATTAGAGAACTCAAGCGCGATTTATTTCCCGAGGAAAAGTAAAATTAACCTTTATTTAACTTAAAATAATTTTAATGAACAAGGATTTAATTTATGCCCTATACCACTGAAGACGGCGGTCGTCTAAATAATTTTGCTCGTGAGCCAAAAGTATATCAGGCAGAACCTCTTAGCGATAAACAAAAG
Organism: Iningainema sp.; assembly: GCA_964657295.1. GTDB lineage: Bacteria > Cyanobacteriota > Cyanobacteriia > Cyanobacteriales > Nostocaceae > Rhizonema. The sequence continues at coordinate 7,818 of CAZZVG010000112.1, forward strand.
CGTAACTACTTGATTTTGGGGATTACTGCAACGATTTTGGTTGGTGGTTTAGTTTTTGTTGCTTTCTCTGTCTCAAGCTTCAGTCAGTAGAGTAGTATTGTTAACTAACCTTAATGAATATCAGGTTTCTGATACCCTAGGAACCTGATATTTGCTTGTTAAACAGCAGTCAGCTACGGAAGAGATTTTGTAGACATAGGTGAAAATAAATCGATCTTTTCAGAGTCAGACAGGCTCATCGGTGATTGCGAAAGGTTACATGCTGACATTTACTAAAACCGTTGTCATAATTCAGTATAATTAGATACTTATTGTTATTTCAGACTTTCTCAGCTTGATTTATCCTGAGCAGATCGACAATAACTGGAAAATTATATACAGAAGAACACAGAACTCAGAATCACCCCACGGAAAAACGAGGGAGATTTAGTATCGAAGATTTTTTCTCTTCAATACTAATTAAATACGAATGCAAGTGACTATTATTGCCACCCAGTCGTACAGAAGCCTTCTGAGTTCTGAGTTTTTTCTAATGACAAGCTTTACATATACCCCTTGAGGGTATGTACACTGCGTTTTGGCTTTTAAGCCGCAAAGAGCGTGAATGATACTGCACACACCGATAATTTTGCTTGGAATCGGCAAGTATACCACCGCTTGAAACTTGCCTTAAGTCTTGGCTTGCGGCGACAAATTTTTGTAGCGGTATGCGATGACTTAACCCTGAGAAATCAGGTTGCTGCTCGTTTGCATTCAACTTTAGCTTATCCAGTTGGACAGGTTTTGTATCAGCCATCAGAGATAGAAGAAGCCAGCACACCTGCTTATCCGCGATTAGTTACTTTACGGTTGAATTTAAATGATCCTAATCCCATAGCCCAGATCAATCAATGGTTAGCTAATTATCCACCACCGATCTTCGGAGCATCAAAAGATACTCCAGGGCGACCTTTACCTATACCAGCATTTCAGATTGTTGGTGTTGAGCAGCTGACCAAGCAATCAGTAGCGGTACAGCGTTTATTTTTGCACTATTTGCGTTTAACTGAGCAGCACTTGTCAACTCCCGAATCTAGCCAATTCTTAGAATCAAGCTTACTATTATGGGTGCCGCGTCCTTGGTTATATGCTATTAACCAGTCAGCGCCACAGTTTTGGCACAACCGTACAGGTGTTTTTGTGTTTGCCGGAGAACCCACACCGACAGCCAAAAATAGAAGTTCACCGGAGCGTTTTTCCGGTTCTAGAAGTTTAGATTTAGGACATATCGAGCAATCGATTTTGGAAGAAGCAGTCACTAAAGAAGATTTTGATTTTCAGAAACAGATCCCAGTGAATCGCGGACAAAAACAGCCGGAAGTTCGAGAGTTAAAACCGCTCAAGAATAGACAGATTCCGCAGGAGTCTTCTACTTTGAGAGCTGGTAATATCTCATCGTCATTGCCTTCGTCTTACATTAGTAAGGAGTTAACGGAGCTAGTACTAGCAACAATTAATACCACAGTTTCTGAGGACGAAGACCAAAGCTTACAAGTGCGACAAATTCTCCAAGAGATTGAGGATTTACACGCACAACCAAACTCAGAGACAACACTGGCAGCAGTTTATTATCGCTTAGGCAACTTATATCGCCTTCGCATTGAGCTTGGACAGTCAAATCTGGAAAACTTGATGGTGGCAATTCTGGCTTATCAAGAGGCAGTCACCTACGATGATAGCTCACCTCAAGTACCAGATATTTTAAACGATTTAGGCACACTCTATTGGATGCTGTCTCGCACACCCCCGAATTCTGAGGAGGGACAATCTTACATAGAGCAGGCAATTGAATTTTATCAATTGGCTTTAAAGTTGATATCGCTACAGGCAAATTCTGAAACTTATGCTCGCGTGCAAAATAATCTCGGGACTGCTTATGGTGATTTAGCGCGATTTTCTAACCCGGCAGAAAATTGGCAGCAAGCGGTTTTAGCTTATGGCGAAGCACTACGGTTGCGGACATCGGATATGGAATTATTGAAGTACGCTGCCTGCCAAAA
>CAZZVG010000113.1:0-9846 GCA_964657295.1 Iningainema sp.
AGCGATTAATTAGGCAATGGGTACGTTCCAGGCCACTCCCCCCTGAACGGTTACACATTGTGAGACTCTATTACTGAGGACTGATGAAAAAAGCTAGTATATCCTAATGCCTCTTAGATATAATTCTGGGAAAGCTGTATATATATTTGAAGCATAGCCATCTTTCGGCTTCATGACATATGAACTTGTGGCAGATTATGGTTATGGGTTCTTTTAAGGATAGCGGTGAGCTGATGACAATTACCATAAAACTAAAACCGGAACTTGAAGCGCGTTTAGTTGCTCATGCTACAGCACAGGGGATGTCAGTAGAAACATATCTTGAATCTCTGGTTGAAAACAGTTTAGTTAAAGAAGAAGCTTCTACTGATGCAAAAACACCCCTGGAAAAATGGAAAGCTGCTTTGAATAAGTTAGGCCAAAGTCCCTCCCTTGCTCAAGCACCACCTCTCTCGGATAAAGCTCTCAGCCGCGAAAGTATTTATACTAGAGAAGATGAAATGTTATGAGCTATCTGGTAGATACTAATATCTTGGTGTGTCTGGTTCACCAAGTAGATCCAATGCATCCTGATGTTAAAAGTGCGTGTACTACTCTCCAGACACAGGGAGAAATTCTCTGCATTATTCCGCAAAACCTAATAGAGTTTTGGGTAGTTGCTACGCGACCAACAAGTGCAAATGGCTTAGGTCTTACTCTAACAGAAACATCTCAGGAATTATCAATTCTGAAGGAGATTTTCCAATTAAAGCCTGATACTTCCACTATCTTTGTTGAGTGGGAACAGCTTGTTGTAAAATATCAAGTCATAGGTAAACTAGCACACGATACGCGATTAGTTGCTGCTATGATTGCTCACAACCTCACTCATCTACTGACTTTCAATACGAAAGACTTTAAGCGATTTTCGGAAATTACTGTTATAGATCCACGTAGCATTTCATCATTGTCTTAATCACATTCGATCTCAGACTCCATGCTGAACTATTATTAGGGGAAACCTATGCTAATATGATGAGAACGCAAGGTGCGAACACTCTCTTTTAATCCATTCTGTTCCAGTGCTGAAAACACTTCCTCAAGTGTCTTTGTCGGATTTTTGAGCGCTTGTTGCTGCCGGAGTACAGTACGATGCACCGCATCCAAAGAGACTTCAATGCAGCGCATGACAAATATATCAGGATGTACAGCCTCCAACCGATAAGGAGCTAGCGTCTCTTGAGGAAAATCTTTCAAATTGAAGGTAATGATGGTATCGCACTGACCGACGACGATCGCGGCTGCAAGGACATGGCGATCATCGGCATCTGGCAACGACAGTGTAGGAATAATCGTTTCGTACCCTTCTACAAGCGCATCCTCGACATGCAAATCCATGAGGGTGCGTGTGCGTTCTAAGTGTGCAGGTGAAAGATCGGGTCGATTTTTCCGGACGTTCCCTATCCATTCATCGTGTATCATTGCCGACCAACGAGGTTGGTAACTACCAGTGGTGGCAAGACGCATAAAGAAGTCGCGTAGAGGAGCAGGATATAGGACACATGCATCAAGAAGCGCAACGGCAACAGACATCCATTAATATCCCATGTCAAGTTCCTGTGCCTGTTTTGTCAGCTCGTCGAGCGCTTGATAGCGAGCTGCTTCATTCTGTTGCTTATACTGCAAAACATCAGAGGCAAGTATGCGTCGATAAACTCCGACTTTACGAGAAGGGATTGTTCCAGAGTCGAGTAACTTGACTACATAGGGACGTGAGACGTTGAGTATATCAGCAGCTTCCTGTGTTGAGAGTTCTGCCTGTAAAGGTAGGATGATGACGGGATGCCCTTTGCTAATCGTTTTTAAGATTTCCGTTACTAGCTGAAACGTCTCACCCGAAAGAGTGATTTCCGCGTTTGCTAGAGACGGTTCGTTGATTGTGAAGGTTATCTTGTCGGGTGGATTGTCAAGCAATTTTCCCAGAGAGTACAAGGCTGAAGCGGCCATAGTCGCGACTTCGGGAGTCGGAATGAGCGGATCTGATGGGCGAAGCGTAGCCATAGGTTTTGTCGTTGAGGATTGCCATTTTGCCTAAGTCTATAGCTTACTCGAAACAAGCGAAAAAGGCGAATCTCACGAAACAGATGAATCACTTTGGCTGATTGCATCGCCATGTGTTGCTCAAATTTCTGCGAATTGAGGAGTGCGGCACTCCTCAATCTGCGGCATCTTCGCAAAAATCAGGATAAAACCGAACCCGACAAATCAATTCTGAATATTGTTTGTTTCTTGAAAAAGCTTGACAAGAGCAACTTTCGCTACAATCAGGCAGCACCAAATTGCAATAGGGAGAAAACTTGTGAGCGCGACGTACACTGGGGGCTGTCAATGTGGACAGATTCGTTATGAAATTCGTGCCGAACCGTTAACCCTTTACCTGTGCCATTGCAAGGAGTGTCAGAAACAATCATCTAGTGCCTTTGGCATGTCTCTTACTGTACCAAGAGATGCTATTGTCATTGTTGAAGGAGAACCAAAAACTTGGACTCGTGGAGCCAACAGCGGACGTGAGGTAACTTGTCTGTTTTGCGACAACTGCGGAACACGATTGTTCCATGAGCGATCGTATAATCAACAGACGATCAATGTCAAAGCTGGAACGTTAGATGATACGAGTTGGTTACGCCCAGTCGGCAATCTCTGGACAGGCAGTGCCCAACCGTGGGTTTCGATCTCAGACTCGATGCTTAACTATGAAGGACAGCCAGATGATGTGCGTCCTTTGTGGGAAAAATGGTCACAACAGCATTCGTAAACAGTTGCGAGGACGGATGTGCGCTCCAATCGCCTTAACCGAAGCTGTCAAGCCCTTGATATTCTGTAGTCATTGGTGGGTTCAAAACTTGCCCCATAGGTAACTGTCACAAATTTCTTATGTACAAACCTGTATACATAAGAAAAATATAGGGTAATTTACTTAGAGTAGTAGGAAAGTGATGACTCAAGTTATAATTGTTGGGGCTGGGCCAACTGGTGCAACGCTTGCACTCCTTCTAGTAAAACGCGGCATCACAGTCAAACTGATTGAAGCATCCCGTAACTTTCGGCGAGTATTTCGCGGTGAGGGATTGATGCCTAGTGGATTGGATGCCCTTGAGCAGATAGAGTTGTCATCTGTGCTAGAACGCATCCCCCATCGAGCAATGGAAGCCTGGGAGTTCTTAATCGACAACCAATCGCTATTTCGAGTTGATGAACCGATGGAGCCTGATGGTAAGCCCGTCACACTTGTTTCACAACCAGATCTCCTCGAAGCGCTGATTGAGGAGGCAAGCACTTACTCCAATTTTGAGTTTATCCCCAATGCTCCCGTCCAGGATTTGCAGTGGAGCTAAGGGCGGGTTGGAGGCGTGAAGCTGGGCGAAGAACGCTCTATCTCTGCCGATTTAGTTATTGGAGCGGATGGTCGTAATTCTATTGTTCGTAACTGTGCTTCTTTACCCATACAGCAACAGTCCCAAAGCTTTGATATTCTTTGGTTTAAATTAGCAGATAGTCCGCGCCTAAAAGATGAGAATGTCTTTTATTCAATTATACACGGTGGTCAAGTCCTGGCGCTGTTTCGTTCTACCTCTGGGAATCTCCAAATAAGTTGGGCACTACATAAGGATGCCCATATGGACTGGAAGCAAGTCAGCGATTGGTCTTCGGTGCTTGCGTCTGTCTCACCCCCGTGGTTATCAGAGCATTTTCGGCAAAATGCGGAAACTATTGAGCGCCCTGTTTTGTTATCTGTTGTCGTCGGGCGTTGTCCGCGCTGGTATGCACCAGGGTTACTGCTCTTAGGTGATGCCGCTCACCCGATGTCACCGATCCGCGCTCAGGGTATTAATATGGCTTTGCGGGATGTTATTGTCTCGGCAAACCATCTGGTTCCTTTACTGCAAAACGACTCGGGACATGCGGCAATTGATGCGGCGCTGCCACTGATTCAAGCTGAGCGGGAGCCAGAAATTATCCGAGTACAGGAGCTTCAAAATGAAGAAGCGCGAGATGGTGAACTACTGCATAAAAGCGCACTCTTACGATGGGCAGTCAGCCAGTTAGCTCCCCTGCTTGGTAAGCGCATTCGGCAGTTTTGGCTCGAAAGACAGCTCAAGTTACGTCAAGGTGTAACGCAGATAAAGTTAACTGTTTAATTAACTATTGCCCAGTCGTAACCCATCCCAATACTGCAGAATTGCTAAACAAAGGTGATTTTCGGCAAAGCGCTTGGGATTCACAGACAGGCGATATTTAGGCTGCCCGTAACCGTTCAATATCCCTGATGGGCGGCGCACCAAACATGCGAGCATATTCGCGGCTGAACTGCGAAGTGCTCTCATACCCAACCTGATAAGCAGCGTGGGTCGCATCGACATTCTCGGCAAGCATCATCTGACGGGCTGTCAATAGTCTCAATTGTTTTTGATATTGCAGCGGACTTATCGAAGTGACTGCCTTGAAGTGGCGGTGGAACGAGGCAGGAGACATATTCGCTTGCTCTGCGAGATCCTCAATCCGCAACGGTTTTGTAAAATCTGCTTTGAGCCGTTTGATAACTTCAGCAATCCGCTGCATGTTGCTGCCAGAGGTAGCAATCTGACGAACCGCTTCGCTTTGTTCACCCATGAGTAAACGGTAATAGATTTCACGGATGATCATCGGGGAAAGAAACGGGATATCCTGTGGTGTATCTAAAAGCTTTGCCAGCCGGAGGGCGCAATCAATCAAGGATGGCGAGGCATGGCTGATGAACCAGCCTCTCACTGATTCAAACTTACCTATGTCTGGATTCGTTTGAGCAATGATGTCACAGAGTTCGGCTGGGTCTAGCTTCAGCTTAAATCCCAAATAGGGCTGATCGGGTGTCGCCTTTACCGCACATCCACTCAACGGTAAATCCACCGAAATAACCAGATACTGAGCGACGCCGTACTGATAAGTTTCCTCACTTAGCAACACTTCTTTTTTGCCCTGCACCACAATGGCGAGAAGCGGTTCGCTGACACCCTGAATTGCTTTGGAAGTCTCACATTCTCGCGTGAACGCTAAGGGATCGATCGCGGTTGCATGGGCACCGTTTCCCTTGCCGTCAGTATACCGATCAACTAATGCCGCCAGTTCTGCACATTTGTCGATCGCTTCCTCGTGGCTCAGTTTCTCAATCGTCATTGATTAAACCAATCTCATCTACTCATTATAAGAAATATTTCTCCCTGACCAACGCTTTGCTTGAGAGGATTAGGCAATCATCTGCAAGGTTTGTGTATTGATGCAAAAGCTGCTCGAGCCTACGATGAACCCATGCCGCATTCCTAAGACTGAAAATCGAAAGTTAAATCAGGAGAACTTTAATGAAAAAACGTCAACTCGGCAGAGAACTAGTAGTTTCAGAATTAGGGCTAGGCTGCATGGGCATGTCTGAGTTCTATGGAGGGCGAGATGAGCTTGAATCGATCGCCACAATTCACCGCGCCTTAGAACTCGGCGTCACGCTGCTGGATACGGCTGATATGTACGGCCCCTTCACGAATGAACAATTGGTAGGCAGAGCAATCCGCGATCGTCGAGATCAGGTTGTGTTAGCGACAAAATTTGGTAACGTCCGTAGCACCGATGGTCAGTTTTTGGGTGTGAGTGGCAAGCCCGAATATGTGCATCAAGCGTGTGATGCTTCATTACAACGCTTGGGAGTCGATGTGATTGACCTTTACTATCAGCATCGGGTTGATCCAACGGTGCCGATTGAAGAGACTATCGGGGCAATGTCAGAACTAGTGCAGCAGGGCAAAGTTCGCTATCTTGGTATGTCCGAAGCGGCTCCCGCCACGATTCGACGGGCACATGCAGTTCACCCGATTACTGCCCTGCAAACGGAATACTCCCTGTGGAGCCGTGATCCAGAAGATGAGATTTTGCCGACTGTGCGCGAGTTAGGCATTGGCTACGTGGCTTACAGCCCACTCGGTCGTGGATTTCTCTCAGGGCAGTTCACCAGCCCAGAAGATTTCGCTGAAGATGACTATCGCAGAAATACACCGCGATTTCAGGGCGAGAATTTCTACAAGAATTTGCAACTGGTAGAACAGGTGAAAGCGATCGCCAAAGAAAAAGCCGTGACACCCAGTCAACTTGCCTTAGCATGGCTACTAGCTCAGGGCAATGACATTGTGCCGATTCCGGGTACAAAGCGGCGGAGCTACCTGGAAGAAAACATTGCTGCAACTGAGATCATGCTCACTCCTGAAGAGTTGAGCCGGATTGAAGCGGTTGCTCCCAAAGGAATCACTGCTGGATCTCGCTACGCTGAACGGCAAATGAAAGCACTCAATCATTAACAGCTTAGAGTGATACTTTTAACAGAATTAGGACTTACGCAAAATGACCAAAAAATCAATGAAATACAAATTACTAGGAAAAAGCGGATTGCGGGTGTCAGAAATTTGTCTCGGCACGATGACATTCGGCGAGGACTGGGGCTGGGGCGCGGGAAAAGAAGAGAGCCGCCAGATTTTCGACGCATTTTTAGAGGCGGGCGGAAATTTTATTGACACAGCGAACGGTTACACGAACGGTTCCAGCGAAAAGATGCTCGGCGAATTTATCCAAAAAGAGCGCGATCGCGTCGTTTTGGCGACCAAATACACGCAGGCGTTGAATTTTGGCGTTGACCCGAACGCGGGCGGCAACCAGCGCAAAAATATGGTGCAGTCGGTCGAAGCCAGTCTCAAACGCCTGAACACCGATTATATTGATCTTCTGTGGATGCACATCTGGGATCAGCTCACGCCCATTGAAGAAGTCATGCACTCGTTTGAAACGCTCGTCCGGGCAGGCAAAGTTTTATACATCGGCGTGTCGGACGCACCCGCGTGGTGGACGGCGCGGGCGAACACTTTAGCGGAGCTGCGCGGCTGGACGCAATTTATCGGGCTGCAAATCGAATACTCGCTCCTCGAACGTACGCCGGAGCGCGAGTTGCTGCCGATGGCGAAAGAATTGGGTTTGACTGTCACGGCGTGGTCGCCGTTGGCCGGCGGCGTGCTGACCGGCAAATACCTGGACGAATCGGCGGAAAATAAAGACGCACGTTTTGGCAACGAGGAAATGAAAAAATATGCGGATAACCTCGAGCGCGGCAACCGCATTGCCCGCGAGATTAAAGCTGTCGCCGAAGAAATCGGAACATCGGCGGCGCAGATTGCACTGGCGTGGTTGCGCTACCGTGAAAATCAGATTATTCCGATTATCGGAACACGGAAAATCACCCAACTCGAAGATAATTTGGCTAGTTTAGAAATCGAACTCGGCACAGAACACCTCACACGCCTTGACGAAGCAAGCCGCATTGAACTCGGTTTTCCGCATGATTTCTACGAGAATGAGATGGTCAAGAATTTCGTTTATGCCGGACTCGCTGACCGGATTGAGCGTAAGTAATCCCAAAGGCTTTGATCTGACCGAAGGATTGAGCGAAGTTTACAGTTTTTCGGTTTAACGAAGCGATCACATTTCTCAAAACAGCGATCTCCTTTTCTCAATAAGAAAGAAAACGCGATCGCACCCAACTTTGAAGCAAAGGTAAGGTAAGCATGATAACACTTGAGAACAAAGTCGCTTTAGTGACTGGAGCAACTTCAGGAATCGGTAAAGCGACGGCTCTAGCATTGGGAAGCGCAGGTGCAAAGGTGGTTTTTTCAGGCAGACGCGATCTTGAAGGAGAGACAACCGCTGCGCTGATTCGTAATGCTGGGGCTGAATGCCTATTTGTCCGTTCAGATGTATCCAGTGAAGAAGATGTTAAAGCGTTAGTGCAAAAGACGATCAAGACTTATGGACAAATCGATTGTGCCTTCAACAATGCAGGGATTGAGCCAACCCCAAAACCCTTGCACGAACAATCGATTGAGGACTTTGACAAACTCATGGGAATTAACGTGCGGGGACTCTTTTTGTGCATGAAATATGAGATTCAGCAAATGCTGTCTCAAGGATCTGGAGTGATTGTCAACAACTCCTCAATCGGAGGGTTGATTGGGTTTCCAGGGGTATCACCTTACATCGCGAGTAAACATGCCGTTATGGGGTTGACGCGATCGGCAGCGCTCGACTATGCCAAACAGGGCATTCGGATCAATGCAATTAATCCTGGCTTGATTGCGACTGATATGCTGGATCGTGTTGCTGACGGGAGGGGCAGCACGGCGGATGATTTAGCCTCTATGGTGCCAATGGGGCGCATCGGTCTGGCAGAAGAAATCGCTCAAGCTGTGGTTTTTCTATGCTCTGATGCTGCTAGCTATATCACTGGACAACCTCTGGTCGTCGATGGTGGATTCACAACCAACTAATCCAGCGCCTTGCTTTATCCGGAGCGCAGTATTTGAGATGGGTGCTCAATCTTAGTCAGTCAGAAAGGTCCTTGCTGCCTATAGCGGTTCTCGTTCTAGTCACATACAGACAAATTCAAAAAAATATAGGGACGTATTGCCTACGTCCCTATAATTTTTTGTAAACTTTATCGCTCGCCCGATCTATACTCAGATAGGCGTTATGTAATTTAGGTAGGAATGACTTGAGCAATCAGTGAGCGTTTATCAAGCGTTTGGACTTTACCTACTTGACTAAGATCCGTGACAACACGCTCTAGTAGTTCTCCTGCTTGTTCACGATATTGATTTTCTCGACCTCGTAAACGAATGGCAAACTTGACTGAATCACCTTTACTCAGCCACTTAGCCGCTTGCTCAATACGTAAGTTGTAGTCAGCCGCACCCACGTTTGGACGCAACCGAACCTCTTTTACCGTAGATCTAGCACTCTGCCCCTGACGCTTTTTCTTTTGATACAGAAGCTTGCCATAGTTAAGAATTTTTGCGACTGGAGCTTCATTGCCTTCAGAGACTACAACTAGGTCTAGCTCTAAGTTCTGTGCTAGCTCTAAAGCCTCAGATGTGCTGGTTAAACCACGATTGTTATTTTCATGGTCAATCAAGAAGACATGAGATGACTTGATTTGGGAATTAATCAGTTGCTTTTGGACTACGATAATGCTTTCCTCTTAATTATTTAGTATGTATGCAAGTGCCGCTAATGCCAATGTAACACAACACCAACTATGACTGCTTGACAACTCCTAACCGCATGAGGAGCTGCATAATTCTCCATTCAGTCGGAAATTGCTATAGGATCAGACTATTAAACCCACCAAGACATGTTTTGGTAATGGTGGGTATATTTTTGTTTAAATATTTGTATCATTTACCAGTGAGGTATGAAAAATTTTGATTATTGCTTTTTGCGTGAATTCACCTCTTCTGGCTGTACAGGGTAAGTTATGGCTATAGTAGGTGGTTCGAGATGTACAAGACGATTTTGACTTGCGACTGTCTCAAGCTGATTGATAATTTCGTTGATTCGGCTATCGATTTGGGTAGAGCGGTTTTTATTCATGGTGATGCACCTCAATAATTCTGAACGAACCCGTGCAATCCTGGACTAATTTGCTTTTAACAGAACAAACTACTATATTAGCATAAAAAAATATTTTGTGAACGGATGAAGAAGCACTCGTACTCTCAAATACCCTCTTACACTTGGAGCCGGACGATCGGTTTGGGCTGGGATAAACCTTATAGGGTCCGTTATGCTAGCAATATTGATGATGGGCCTTGGCATGGAATGCCTTTAGGAGGCTTTGGTGCTGGTTGTATCGGTCGTTCTTCGCAGGGAGATTTCAACGAATGGCATATTGATGGTGGTGAACACACCTTCAAAAGTATTCCTGCCTGTCAATTCAGTGTGTTTGAGTCAGATGGTTCATCA